>JAHEDX010000015.1:0-8210 GCA_024641005.1 Acidimicrobiaceae bacterium | reverse complement strand
TTCGACTGAACAAATCCATGGGAATCCCCTTTTCCATTCTTGGGCCCACGGTCGTGGGCCACTTGCGCGGCCCCCGCCGTCAAGTCGCCCATTCACATTTGCACAAAGGCCCGGCGCCGTCGATGAGACGTTGGGCACACGCGGAAAACCGACCTGTCGCGCCGTCGGCGGGAGGAGTCGCGCTGTTCAGTCGATGATGGCGACGATGTCTCCACCGCCGACGGTGTCACCGGGGGTGACCTTGATCTCCTTCACGACCCCGGCCTTTTCGGCATTGATCTGGTTCTCCATCTTCATCGCCTCGAGCACCACGATGCCCTGACCGACCTCGACCTGTTGTCCGACCTCGACCAGCACTTTGACGATCGTTCCCTGCATCGGCACCGACACGTCGCCGGAGCCGCCGGCGCCACCTCCGGCACCGGATGCTGCCCGCTTCTTCTTCGCTCTGGCCGGCGCTGCCGCAACGCCGACGGTCTCGGGCACCCACATCTTCACGTCGAACCGTTTGCCGTTGACCTCGACCATCGTGTTGCGCTGGACGAGTGCAACGGGTTCTTCGCCATCGTCGGTGACCGGCGCCGACGCGGTTGTCGTCGGCAGGTCCGAGAGGTCGAGCACTTCCTCGACCCACTTGGTCGAGTGCGTGACCGCCTGAAAGTCGGGGTGCCGCAAGATGGCGAGATCTGCGGGCACCGTCGTGGCGACGCCCTCGACGACGAGGTCGTCGAGAGCCCGGATCGTGCGCTTGATGCAGACGTCGCGATCGCGACCCCACACGATCAGCTTGCCGACGAGATTGTCGTAGTACTGGCTGATCTCGTCGCCGCTCTCGTATCCCGAGTCGAACCGCACTCCGAACCCATCGGGTGCGACCAGCTTGTTGATCGGCCCAGGGGACGGCAAGAACTTGCCGCCCGCAGGATCCTCGGCGTTGATGCGGATCTCGATGCCGTGTCCGTATCGGCGGGCCGCGACCTGGTCCTGGGTCATCGGCAACGGCTCACCGGCTGCGACACGGATCTGCCACTCGACGAGATCGATGCCGGTGATCACCTCGGTGACCGGGTGCTCGACCTGCAGCCGCGTGTTCATCTCGAGGAAGAAGAAGTCACCGTCCTGGTAGATGAATTCGACCGTGCCGGCGTTGTGGTAGCCCACTGCCTTTGCCGCCTTCACGGCGGCGGCCCCCATTGCCTCCTCGACGCCGTCGGGCAACCCGGGCGCCGGAGCTTCCTCGATCAGCTTCTGGTGGCGCCGCTGGGCCGAACAGTCACGGGTCGACACCCAGACCACGTCACCGTGTTGATCGCCAACGATCTGCACCTCGACGTGGCGAGGCCATGTGAGATAACGCTCGACGTACACCTCGTCACGCCCGAAGAACGCCTTCGCCTCGCGCTGGGCGCTGGCCATGGCGTCATCGACATCATCTGCGGACTGAACGACCTTCATACCCCGGCCGCCGCCACCGAAGGCAGCCTTGATGCACACCGGCCAACCGAACTCGTTGCCGAAATTCCGGATCTCGTCTGGCCCCTGGGCGAACTGGGTGGTGCCCGGCACGATCGGCGCGCCACCGCGCTCGGCGGCGAGCCGCGACGACACCTTGTCGCCCATCTCGTCGATGGCCTCGGGCGGCGGGCCGATCCAGGCGACGCCGAGGCCGATGATGGCTCGGGCGAAGTCGGCGTTCTCGGAGAAGAAGCCGTAACCCGGGTGCACTGCGTCGGCGCCGCTCTGGCGGATCGCGTCGAGGATTGCTTCGGTGTTGAGGTAGCTCTCTGCCGCCGTCTGGCCGCCCAGAGCGAAGGCCTCGTCGGCCATGCGCACGTGCAGGGCGTTCCGATCGAGCTCGGAGTACACGGCGACGGTTTCGATGCCGAGTTCGCGGGCAGCGCGGATGACGCGGACGGCGATCTCGCCACGGTTGGCGATCAGGATCTTCTGCAGCACGGATGCCAATGTAGGTGCTGTGCAGCCCTCAGACCATCCTCGGGAAGCGGATTCGGCGTTCGACCGGTCCGGCAACAGTGGGCCGGGATCGCCTTCGGAATGGTCTTCGGGGTGGCCTTCGGGATGGAACGTCACCGAGGTCGCCGAGACCGGCAGCACCAACGCCGACCTGATCGCCGGTCATCTGGAGTTGCCGGATCGAACCGTGCTGCGTGCCGACCATCAGACGGCCGGCCGCGGTCGGCTCGATCGCCGTTGGGAGGCGCCGCCCGGTTCGAACCTGCTGGCCTCGATCCTGTTTCGTGTCGTGCCGGCCGATCCGGGGGAACTGCTGAGACGGCTGGGGCTCGCGGCCGTGCACGCGGTACGGCCGCTGACCTCCTCGGAAGTGGCGCTGAAGTGGCCCAACGACGTGTTGCTCGACGATCTCAAACTGGCAGGGCTGCTGGCCCAACGCGCCGACGACGGCTCGGTGGTCGTCGGCATCGGCCTCAATGTCGGGTGGGCGCCCGATGGCGCGTCGAAGCTGGGAGGTGAGCTGCGTCCGGTACAGGTGCTCGGCGCGATCCTCGAAGCCTTCGACGCCCTACCCCTCGACATCGACGCGCTCTACCGAGACGAGCTCGCGACCTTGGGCAAGCGGGTGCGCGTCGAACTCCCGAACGGCGACATCGTCGGCACCGCCGTCGATGTCGAGCGCGATGGCCGGCTGGTGGTCCTCGACGAGTGTGCGATCAGCCATCGGCTGGCGATAGGTGACATCGTTCACCTCCGACCCGCCTGACGCCACCAACCGGCGTGCCCGAGATACCGTTCGTTCGGTGAGTGTTCAACAACCAGTCGGTTCGCCGCGCCGACGCCGACCCGGATCGCCACTGCCGTGGATGCTGTTCGTCGCGGCGATCATCGGCACGTTCGGCGCCGCCGGCGTGATCCGCGCCGCAGGCCAACGCACCGATGATGTCGAGCGGATCAGCGGTCTCGGCAGCGTCCTCGCACCGATCCCAGACGACGGCGACACGTCGATCGAGTACCCGGCCGAGAATTACCTGCTCGTGGGTTCGGATACCCGAGAGGGTGTCGATGCCAGCTCGTCTGATTTCGGGGTGATCGGTGACAGCGGCAACGTCGGTGGCAGACGGAGCGACACGATCATGGTGTTGCGCCAAGAGCGCAACGGAGGGGCTTCATTGATGAGCCTCCCGCGAGACCTGTGGGTCGAGATCGCAGGCACCGGCAAGAGCCAACGCATCAACACGGCGTACAACGACGGGCCCGAGCGCCTCGCTGCCACGGTGAGCCAATCGTTGGGAATCCCGATCCACCACTATGTCGAGGTCGACTTCGTGGGGTTCAAGGACATCATCGACCGGCTGGGCGGCGTCGAGGTGTGCGTGCAATACGCCGCACGCGACCTGCACAGCGGTCTGTCGCTCAACCCCGGCTGCCAAGTGCTCGACGGGGTGCAGGCGTTGGCGTACGCCCGTAGCCGGTACTTCGAGGAGTGGGATGGCGCCGAATGGCGCATCGACCCCCGCGCCGATCTCGGTCGCATCGAGCGACAGCAGCTGTTCATGAGGGCCGCAGTCGACGGAGCGCTCCGCAAGCTCCAATCGTCACCATTCGGCTCGAGCGACACCATCGACGCTGTGATCGGCTCGGTCCGCATCGATGAGGGACTCGACCCGATCAAGGCGGGCGCCACCCTGCGCAAGGCCGCCGAACTGGAACTGAGGACCTTCGCACTTCCGGTGGTCAACGACACGGTCGGCAACGCAGCGGTACTTCGGTTGGGCGACGGCGCAGGACTGCTGCTCGACTACTTCAGCGGCAAGGGGCCCGCCCCCGTCGAGTTCGAGACCGGTGTTCCCGCTGCCGTCGACGAGTCGGCCACCACGGGCTGACCGGCACCATGGTGGGGGCGGCGACCCACTCGCTCCCGTAGGCTCGGAGCCGTATGAAAGCCCTCATCCTCGCCGGCGGCGCCGGAACGCGCCTCCGGCCGATCACACACACCCGTGCCAAACAGCTCGTCCCCGTCGCCAACAAGCCGATTCTGTTCTATGGCATCGAGGCGATGGTCGCGGCCGGCATCACCGAGATCGGCGTGATCGTCGGTGACACCCGGGCCGAGGTGATGCAGGCGCTCGGGGACGGGTCGCGCTTCGACGCCTCGATCACGTTCATCCCCCAGGACGAACCGAGCGGTCTGGCGCATTGTGTGCTGATCGCCCGCGATTTCCTCGGCGATGACGACTTCGTCATGTATCTGGGCGACAACCTGCTCGAGCAAGATCTCGGGGCGTTCGTCGATGCGTTCGAGTCGGCGCGGGCGACGCACGAGCCGCCGACCGCCCAGATCTTGCTGAAGCAGGTTCCCGACCCACACCGTTTCGGGATCGCGACGCTCGACGATTCGGGCAATGTGGTCGAACTCGTCGAGAAGCCCGAGGATCCACCGTCCGACCTCGCCTTGGTCGGCGTGTATCTGTTCACCAAGCGCATCCACGATGCCGTCGCCGGCATCGAACCCTCGGCGCGCGGCGAGCTCGAGATCACAGATGCGATCCAGTGGCTGCTCGATCATGGTGAGCGGGTCCGGTGTGAACTGCTGACGGGGTGGTGGATCGACACCGGCAAGCTCACGCCATTGCTCGAGGCGAACCGGTTGTTGCTCGAGAAGATCGACACCCGCATCGAGGGAAGTGTCGATCAATCCTCGTCGATCGAGGGGAGGGTGGTGATCGGCAAGGGTGCCGAGATCGTCAACTCCACGATCCGCGGCCCGGTCGCGATCGGCGCGGGAACTCGGATCGAGGATTCGTTCGTCGGGCCGTTTTCGGCGATCGGTAATCGTTGCGTCGTCCTCCGGTCCGAAGTCGAGCACTCGGTCATCATGGACGACTCGTCGATCAACGAGATCGCGAGACTCGAAGACAGTCTGATCGGTTCGAACGCGGCCGTGCAGCGCTCCCGGCAGAAGCCCCGCGCGTTGCGGCTGATGGTCGGCGATCACTGCCAGATCGATGTCGAGTGAGGTCGTGGGTGTGATCATGACTTTCGAAATGGGTGCGCATGGCTGAGATCAACGAGTCCCAACAGGTCGCCGGGGTGTACATCGTCGAACCAGCGGTCCACGGCGATCAGCGGGGCCTCTTCATCGAGACCTATCGGCGTGAGTGGATCCCGGGCGCGCGCGAGATGATCCAGTCGAACCGTTCCAACAAGCAATCCGGTGCGCTGGTCGGTCTGCACTACCACCTGCACCAGTCCGACTACTGGTATGTGCCGGTCGGCACGATCCGGGTCGTCCTGCACGACCTGCGCGAGGGCGGGCCGACCGACGGCGCCACCTCCTGTTTCGACATCTCCGGCGACAACCATCTGGGCGTGTACATCCCGCCGGGCGTCGCTCACGGTTTCGCGGCGCTGACCGACGTCGTGATGACCTACCTCGTCGACGGCTACTACAACCCTGCCGACGAGTTGGGTGTCGCGTTCGACGACCCGTCGATCGGAGCCGACTGGGGCGTGACCGACGCGATCATCTCCGAACGCGACCGCGCCAACCCGCTGCGAGCCGACCTTCCCGTCGGCCGCCGTCCCTACTGGCCGATGCGCACCTGAGAGCAGACCCATGAAACTCTTCGTCACCGGCGCTGCCGGCTTCATCGGATCGAACTATGTGCGCTGGGTACTCTCGAACACCGATCACGAGGTCACCGTGTTCGACAAGCTCACCTACGCCGGCAACCTCGCGAACCTCGACGGCCTGCTCGACGATCGGCGCTGCCGTTTCGTCCACGCCGACATCTGCGATCAGGATGCGGTGACCGAACACCTCCCCGGGCACGACGCGGTCGTCCATTTCGCCGCAGAGACACACGTCGACCGGTCGATCTCGGATCCGTTCGCGTTCGTCACGACCAATACATTCGGCACGAGCGTGCTGTGCGACGTCGCGTTGCGAGCAGACGTGCAGAAGTTCCTCCACATCTCGACCGACGAGGTCTACGGCTCGATCGAAACAGGGTCGTTCGCCGAGGATGATCGGCTGACACCTCGTTCCCCGTATTCGGCAGCCAAGGCAGGCAGCGACCTGATCGCGCTCAGCTACCACATCACATACGGTCTTCCCGTCGTCGTGACGCGGTGTTCCAACAACTATGGCCCGTACCAGTTTCCCGAGAAGCTGATCCCGTTGTTCACGACGAACCTGCTCGACGGCAAGAAGGTCCCGCTCATGGGCGACGGCGGCAACGTGCGCGATTGGATCCACGTCGAAGATCACAATCGTGCCGCCCAGCTGGTGCTCGAGGCGGGTGAGGTCGGCGAGATCTACAACATCGGGGCCCACAACGAGATCACCAATCGCGACATCACCACGCGGTTGCTCGAACTCACGGGCCGCGACGATTCCTTCATCGAATGGGTGCCCGACCGGTTGGGCCACGACCGGCGCTACTCGGTGCACATCGACAAGATCACGGCGCTCGGCTGGCGGCTCCAGCGTGATTTCGATCAGGGCCTCGAACACACCGTGGCCTGGTACCGCGATCACCGTGACTGGTGGGAGCCCCTCAAGGCCCGGGCCGGGTTCTGATGCGGATCCTGATCACGGGGGCCGGCGGCCAGCTCGGCCACGACCTCGCTGCACACTGCACAGCGATGGGCGACGATGTGATCGCGACCGATCGACAGCAGCTCGACATCGGCGATCGCGACACCGTGCACGGTGCCGTCGCGGGCCTACGCCCCGACGTCGTGGTCAACACGGCTGCATGGACAGCTGTCGACGCGTGTGAGGGCGATCGCTCCCGAGCGTTTCGAGTCAACGCTCTCGGTCCGCGATGGTTTCGCGAAGCGACCGATCTGTGTGGTGCGCACCTCGTACAGCTCAGCACCGACTATGTGTTCGACGGTGATCTCGACCGCCCGTACCACGAGTGGGATGTCCCGAGGCCGCCTTCGGTCTACGGGCGGTCCAAGCTGGCAGGCGAGCACGAGGCGGGGCCGAGTTCGACGGTCGTGAGAACCTCGTGGGTCAGCGGCGTCGCGGGCAACAACATCGTCAAGACGGTGTTGCGACTGGTGGCCGAACGGCCCGCGCTCTCGTTCGTCGACGATCAGCGCGGTTGCCCCACGTTCACCGCCGATCTGGCGCCGATGATCCGACGTCTTGCGATCGATCGACGAAGCGGCGTCCATCACGTCACCAACCAGGGAGTTGCGAGCTGGTACGAGTTCGTGCGGGAGGTCGTGTCGGCAGCGGGGTTCGACCCCGACCTCGTCGAACCGATCTCGACGGCCGATCTGCGGCCGCCGCGCCCAGCACCGCGGCCGGCGAACAGCGTGCTCGACAATGTCGTGTTGCGCGAGTCGGGCATTCCACTGCTGCGGCACTACCGAGAACCGCTGCGCGAGTTGGTCGAAGCGCTCACCGGCTGAGCGCTCACGGTCTGCCCTCGCCCGACGCGCCGGCAGGGTCGGTACCCGTCGGGCGGCCACGCCATCGACGTGCCCGTGGCGCGGTTCGGCGTACCCTCGCATCGGTGGGCTTCACACGATCCGAACTCGAGGCGTTTCGCGATGCGACGGTTCCCGACCTCGTCGGGCCTGGGCTCAGGTTGCTGTTCGTGGGTATCAATCCCGGACTGTGGACCGCCGCGACGAACACGCATTTCGCTCATCCGGGCAACCGCTTCTACCCGGCATTGCTGCTGGCGGGGGTGATCACCCACGAGATCGATCGTGGCTCGGGCATGAACGAGGCCGACCGGCGGCATGTCGTCGAACGCGGGATCGGGATCACCAATGTGGTGCATCGAGCGACGGCCAAGGCCTCCGAACTATCGGCGCTCGAGTTGCGTGAGGGGGCCGACCAGCTTCGCCGGTTCGTCCGTGCGCACCGCCCGTCCGTGGTCGCGATCGCCGGGATCACGGCGTACCGAACAGCGTTCGGGCTGCCGCGCGCATCGATGGGCAAGCAGCCCGAGGAGCTCGAGGGGGCGGAACTCTGGATCGTGCCCAACCCCAGTGGGCTGAACGCTCACGAGACGACAGCGACGTTGGCAATGGCGTACCGCGAGCCCGCTGTCGCCGCCGGGATCGCGATCGGGTGACCCCTCATCAGGTCAGGTCAGGTCAGGTCAGGTCAGGTCAGGTCAGCATGGCGAGCGTCAACGACGTGGCCACCGCTGCGACCGCTGCCGGTAGCACCATCCGACGAAGTGTCGGCGTGCTGATGGTCCACA
>JAHEDX010000066.1 GCA_024641005.1 Acidimicrobiaceae bacterium | reverse complement strand
CCGTCGAGCAGGATCTGGCCATCGTCGATCGGTTCGAGCAGATTGATGCAGCGCAAGAGCGTGCTCTTTCCCGAACCGGATGCGCCGATGAGGCAGATGACCTCGCTCTGGGCGACGTCGAGATTCATCCCGTCGAGCACGCGGGTGGGGCCGAACGACTTGACGACGCCGGAGACGCAGAGCTTCATGCGATCGCCGTTCCGCCGGTGCGCCGGCGTTGGCGGGCCATCAGGTAGTCGGCCGTGCGGGTGAGCGGGATGGTCACCGCCAAGAAGATGACCGCAGCACCGACGTACGGCGTGAAATTGGCGAACAGCGACTTCTCGATCCCTGCTCGACGGAGGATCTCGACCGGGCCGATGAGGCTGACCAGAGCGACGTCCTTCTGCAGGCTGATGAAGTCGTTCATCAATGGCGGGACGACTCGCCGAACGGCTTGGGGGAGCACGATCGAGCGCATCGTCTGGCCGTTGGTCATGCCGAGCGACCGCGCTGCAGCGCGTTGGCTCTCGTGCACGCTCTCGATGCCGGCGCGGAAGACCTCGGAGACATACGCTGAGTAGGCGAGGATCAGCGCGACCGAACCCCAGATCACCGGACGGCCCCACTCGCGGGACAGCCCGAGTCCGGGCACGCCGAATCCGATGAGGTAGATCGTGAGGATCACCGGGATGCCGCGGAAGACGTCGGTGTAGACCGCCGCGAATGCCCGAAGTGGGAACAGCGCGGGATTGCGGGTGTTGCGGGCGAGCGCGATCAACAACGCCAGCACGAAGATGCAGGGCACCGCCACCAGGAAGATCTTGACATCGAGCCAGAAGGCCCGGATGAGTGCGGGGAAGGTCTCGACGAACACGTGGCCGTCGAAGAACGATCGCTTGACCTTGGGCCAGCCAGGCGTGAGCGGAACGAGCACGACCACCGCCGTGACGGCGATGATCGTGCTCGTGGCCGCAATAGCGAGCGAGCGACGCCGCTGTGACCGTTCGTAGGCCTGGCGTCGGGTCAAGGTGTCGATGGTCGGCCTCGGGGCTCGATCAGTCGACTTCGATGATGGGAGCGCCCATCTCTGTCGACATCCACTGCTCGGTGATGGCCTCGAGCTCGCCCGAATCCGTGAGGGCCGCGAGGGCTTCATTCGCGCAGTCGACAAGCGGGTTGTCCTTCTCGAACACGAGGCCGAACTCGTCGGTCGTACCGCCGGCGGATGCCGGGAACTGACCGATCACGCTCGAGCCCTCGATCTCGACGAACGAGATGTAGAAGGCCGTTGGCAGATCGACGAGGATGGCGTCGATCTGGTTGGCTTCGAGCGCCGCCTTGGCGCCGACGTTGTCGTCGTACACGAAGACCTCGGGGTTGGGCTGGATCACATCAGTGACGAACTGCAGGCTGGTCGTGCCGGCCTGCACTCCGAACTTGACATCCTTGAGGTCTGCCAGCGTCGTGGCGCCCTCGGCAGCCGAACCGTCGAGGCCGACGATCGCCTGGTTGCTGGTGTAGTACGGATCGGAGAAGGTGATCGTCTGGGCCCGCTCTGGGGTGATCGAGTACTGCTGCAGGTTGAAGTCGAAGTTCTTGGCGCCGGGCTGGATCGCCTCGTCGAAGGTGGTGCGCACCCAGGTGACCGATGCATCGTCGAAGCCCATCTCGGCGGCGACCGCCCAGGCGACTGCGGATTCGAATCCCTGCTTGTTCTCCGGCTCGTTGTCGACGACATATGGCGGGAATGCCGGCTCACCGGTGGCGATCGTGAGTACTCCATCGGTGATCGTCTTACCGCTTGCACACGTCGCGGCCGGCGGCGGGTCGGTGGCCGGCGTGGTCTCTTCCGGCGTGGTCTCTTCCGGCGTCGTCTCGTCCGGCGTGGTCTCGTCCGGTGCTGTGTCGGCGACCGTGGTCTCGGTCGTGGCCTCGTCGTCGTCGCCGCCGCTGGCGACGGCGAAGATGATGCCACCGATCAGAGCGAGCGCGGCGATTACTGCAAGGGTGACGATGACTGGTCGTCGCATGGGAGGTTCTCCATTCGGTCAGTTGTTCACACTGGAGCCGTACAAGGTACCAACGCCAGGTCGACATGCGCATCACCGCTTGACGCTGAGACGGTTTGTGTCTTATCGTCTCACGTCGTGGGTGCCGGAGGCGCTGAAGCGCGAGTTCTCGATGCAGCAAAGCGATGCTGCGAGCGATGGGGCGTCGCCAAGGTAACGATCGACGACATCGCAATCGCGAGCGGCGTCTCGAGGGCGACCCTGTATCGGCTGTTCCCTGGCGGCAAGGACGTCTTGTTCGATGCGCTCAGGGTCCGCGAGCTGACCGAGTTCTTCGATCGGCTCACCGCCGAAGCTGCTGGGATCGACGACTTCGAAGACCTGATCGTCTGTCTCGTGGTGGCGGCGACTCGTGAGTTGCGAGGCGACGAGCACCTGGCGATCATGCTCGGTTCCGAACCTGGTGAGGTGCTCGGCCAACTCACGGTCGAAGGGCTGCCGCGCACGATCCGGGTGGCGACCGAGTACCTGACACCGCTCGTGAGGTCCCACCTGACCGCTGGCGAGGCCGCTCTGGTGATCGACATCCTCGTCCGCATGACCATCTCGTACTTCCTCGCGCCGAGCGACACGATCGACCTCGGCGATCCAGTTTCTGCTCGCCATTTCATCCAACCCGGCCTCGCCGCCCTTGCATTCGCCCGAACCTGATCAGGAGCACATATGAGCGTCACCCACTCGAGCAACGAAGAAATCATCGGCCGCGACGAGATCAACGACATCGAAGCGATCCTGTCGGTCACCAACACCGACGTCGACGAGGTCCAACACATCGTCAAGGACAATGCCGACGCGATCTTCACATGGGATTACTCGCTCGCCCGCCCGCAGCTGCGCAAGCTCTACGAGAAGGCAAAGACCGGGCAGTGGAACGCCACCACCGACCTCGACTGGGACACCGACATCGACGTCGAGCAGGTCGTGTCGGCCGACCAGTCGGCAGCCGCTTCGGGGCTGACGGTCGGTCACTATGACGGTACGGTCGTCGAGAAGTGGGGCGACAAGGAGTGGCTCGAGTTCGGCATCGACGCTCGACGCTGGACGCTCTCACAGTTCTTGCACGGTGAGCAGGGAGCGCTGCTGTGCACCGCGAAGATCACCGAGACCGTCCCGTGGTACGACGCAAAGCTGTACGCGTCGACCCAGGTCGTCGACGAGGCTCGCCATGTCGAGGTGTTTGCCCGATATCTCGACGAGAAGATGGGCGGAGGCTTCCAGGTCAACGCCCATCTGCGGATGCTGCTCGACGACATCATCAACGACAGCCGATGGGACATGACCTATCTCGGTATGCAGGTCATGGTCGAAGGGCTCGCGCTGGCAGCGTTCGGGTTCATGCACCAGATGACCGACGAGCCACTGCTCAAGAAGCTCTTGCGCTACGTGATGAGCGACGAAGCCCGCCACGTCGCCTTCGGTGTGCTGTCGCTCAAGGAGGTCTATGACGGTATGACCGATGCAGAGATGAAGGACCGCCAGGAGTTCGCGTTCGAAGCGGCGATTCGGATGCGCGACCGGTTCCTCCAGCAGGAGGTGTGGGAGAAGCACGGGGTCAACCCCCGCGACGTCGTGCCGTTGGTGCTGCGTGATCCCACCCGCGACATCTTCCAGCAGATGTTGTTCAGCAAGATCGTTCCGAACTGCAAGAAGCTCGGGCTGCTCGACCGCAACGATCAATGGCTGCGTCGCCGGTTCGAGGAGATGAACGTGATCCAGTTCGAGGACTGGGAGGACACCGGGTCCGAGTACCTCAAGTTCGAGCTCGACGCCGAGGCCCCCGACGCGGTCGGTCAGGCGATGGCGGGCAGCGCCGGCGACTGAACCTCGGCTGCCGGATGCTCTCATACGGATAGCGTCCGGACCATGGCTTCGTCATCGTCGGTCGAGCAGTTCCTGCGGCGTCGCCACGAACAACTCGAGCACGACCAGCGGTCGGGAAACCTCGTACCGGCCACCCGGAGGCGGGTCATCGCGTTGACGTTGGCGTTCGCGCCGATGTTGGCGATGGGAAGTCTGCCTGCCACCGCGATGCTCGGGTTGGGCGCCCAGGCCGTGTCGCATTTCACGTCGATCGGCATCGGCGAGGTCTTCTTTGCGGCCGTCGTGCTCGCGGCGGGCGCATGGCTCGCCAGGGTCGCCGTCTCCTGGCCCCGGCGCGTGAACGATCGCGGTGCGAGTCGATACCTGCCGGCCGTGATCACCATGCTGCTGGTCGTCGCTGGTCTCGTCGAGATCGTCTCGGGTAGCAAGGCACCCGACCCGGTCTTGGCGATGTGGTTCCTGGCGTTCATGTGGTTGTTCGTGTTCTTCCCGCGGTCGCGAGAGTCCTGGTCCAATTCGCGCCGCGCGCTGTGGGTCGTCGGACCGCTGATCACGACGGCGGTGATCATCGTGGTGTGGACGGCTGGGTTCTTCGCGTATCGGTTCGATCGATCGCTCGATTCGCTCGATTCGTACGTGGCCGAGCTCGACGGTGGTGTCCGCTACCACGCAGGGGTCAAGGTCGGTGATTTCACGATCGTCAGCCGTGGGGTGCTGCCCGGTTGCGACCACGTGTTCCATATCGACGGTTGGCACGAGCGAGACGATCGATGGATCGCCCACTGCCCTTCGAACCCTCCGAGCGGGGCCGGAATCGAACATCTCGCCGGCGACTGGTACCAGTTCCCCGGCTAGCGGGACCCGTCGGCGCTGAGCAGAATGCCGGCGCGACTCTGCTGTGAATCTCGGGTTGACGAGGCGTCGAAATACAAGTTCAATACAAGTCGTGACTCATGACTGGGATCCGATGCAGTACGAACGATTCAAGCTGCAGCGATCCTTACCGTTCTGGGACCTGGTCGGGCTGATCGACCCGGTGGGCATTGTTCGCGCCGTCGACCTCGGGTGTGGCACGGGCGAGCTCACGGCTTCGGCCGCCGTTCGCCTCGGAGTCTCGGAGATGGTCGGCGTCGACAGATCACCCAGCATGCTCGCGGCCGCTCGTGCATTCGTGTCCGATGTGGTGTCGGTCGAGGCGGGTGACATAGCCGAATGGACGAGTGCGGGCGACCGCGATCTGGTGCTCGCCAACGCCTCGCTGCAGTGGGTCGGCGACCATCCGGCAGTGCTCCGACGATGGACGGCAGCGCTTCGACCCGGCGGTCAGATCGCCGTGCAGGTGCCCGCCAATGCCGACCACCCTTCACATCTCGCAAGTGCGCACGTCGCGACGCTCGAGCCCTTCGTGTCCGCATTCGACGATGGCCCGCCGCCAGATCCCGTTGAGGTGAACGTGCTGAAGGTCGAGGAGTACACGGCGGTGCTCCATGACCTGGGTTTTGCCGAGCCACACGTGCGGTTGCAGGTGTATCCACATGTCCTGCCATCGAGCAACAGTGTCGTCGAGTGGACGAAGGGCACGTCACTCACTCGGTTCTTCGCGGCGCTGCCCGACGAGCTTCATGAACCGTTCGTCGAGGCGTATCGATCCGAGTTGCTCGCTCGAATCGGTGACCGCGAGCCGTACCTCTTCGCGTTCAAGCGCATCCTCATGTGGGGCACGTCAACGGGTGGGGTCGACTGACAGCGGATTCGACAGTGGCGCGACCGGTCAGCCCTTCCCGAGACCATCGAGCCACGCCCGCCGTAACTCGACGAGCATCTCCAGCATCTCTGCCGTCTCGCCGGTTCCCTCCAACCGGTGGCCCGCCCGGGTGGCGCCCGCGCCGACCTTGATGCCGATATCCGGGCTGTGCAGGATCGCGAAGGCGTCCTCGTCGGTGACGTCGTCGCCGACGAACAACACGGCGTCAGCGCCGACCTGGCGTCGTAGCCGGTTGACCGCCGTGCCCTTGTCGGCGTCGATCACGGCCAACTCGATGACCTTCTTGCCCTCTTTGACCTTCACGCCGGCTCGCGTCGCCGGCCCGGTGCGAACTGCCTCGACCGCTGGCTCTGCAAGACCTGGGGGCACCTTGCGGTAGTGGAAGGCCACGCTGGCCGGTTTGCGCTCGACGATGAAGCCGTCGTCGGCGGTCGCGAGCCGGTCGAGGTCGCTGGTCAGCAGCTGCAGCAACTCCCGTCGGGGCTCGTCGAGGTCGCGATCGAATCCGGTGGTGAACTCGGAACCGTGGCTCCCCACGAGCATGATCTCCGGTGCGAACCGGCAGAGGGCGGCGAGGTCGTTGAGCGAACGGCCCGACACGACGGCCACTCGGGTATCGGCCAGCGACGCCAGCGCGTCGAGTGCGGTGACCGATTCGCGAAGAGGGAATGCGCAGTCGGGATCGTCGACGAGTGGGGCCAGCGTGCCGTCGTAGTCGCAGATGACGAGTGGCGCCCGCAGCCGCGCGAAACCACGCAACGCTGCGACGAGTTCGGATCGGGCGGTCATTCAGCTTCCAGCTCGGCGAGAAAACTGCTGGCCCACGTGTGTGCCGTGCTGGCGGCGACCGTCTGTCGCATTGCCGACATGCGGGCCGACTGCTCGTCGGGGCGCATCAGCACAGCGTGCTCGATCGCCTCCTTCAGGCCGTCGGTGTCGTAAGGATTGACCTGCACCGATTGTTCGAGCTCGTGAACGGCTCCGGCGAACTCGGACAGAACCAGCACTCCGGTGTCGTCGAATCGAGTGGCCACGTATTCTTTGGCGACCAGGTTCATGCCATCGCGGAATGGCGTCACGAGCATCACGTCCGCCAGTCGGTAGAGGGCGATCAGCTCGTCGAAGTCGTGGCTGCGATGCAGATAGTGCACGGCCGGCCGGATCATCGTGCCGTAGTTGCCGTTGATCTCGCCGACGACTTGCTCGACTTCGGACCTGATGTCGGCGTACCCGTTGACGTTGGTACGGCTCGGCTCGGCGATCTGGATGAGGACCGTGTCCTCTGCGCTGAGGCGGTCTTCGTCGAGCAACTCGCCGTAGGCGCGCAATCGCTGTGCGATGCCCTTCGTGTAATCGAGCCGGTCGACACCGAGCAGGACGGTGCGCGGTTGATGGAGCTTGCCCCGCAGCGCTTCGACCGCGGTGGATGTCGCCGGCTCGGTCGCCGCCGCAGAGAAGCGTTCGACATCGATACCGATCGGATGGCGTTTGCAGACAGTCGGTCTGCCCGCGACGGTGACGATGTCGTCGGTGATCTCGGAGCCATCGACAAGGCGCGGTACGACGTGACGGAAGTTGTGGGCCATCACCTCGGTCTGGAAACCGATCAGCGAGGATCCGAGCAGGCCGCGAACGATCTGTTCACGCCATGGCAACCGGAGGAACAGTTCGCGGGCAGGCCATGGGGTGTGGAGGAAGAACCCGATGCGGAGATCGGGGAGAGCCTCTCGAAGCATGCCGGGCACGAGCTGCAGTTGGTAGTCGTGTACCCACACGGTTGCGTCGGGCTCGGCGATCTCGAGGACGGCGTCGGCGAAGCGTCGATTGACCTTGACGTAGGCATCCCACCAGGTGCGATGGTATTCGGGCTCGGCAATCGCGTCGTGGTAGAGCGGCCAGAGCGTTCCGTTGCTGAACCCCTCGTAGTGGAGCTGGACGTCGGCGCGGCTGAGTTCGACGGGATACAGCGAGATGTCGTCGTGCACGAACGGGTCGGGAGCGCGGCCTGCAGCGCCGCTCCAGCCGACCCAGCTCGCGTTCGGTCGGGAGGTCATGACCGGGGCGAGCGCCGAGACGAGCCCTCCGGGGCTGCTGACCCAACGCTGGCCGTCGCGGTCGGAAACGTTGCGAACCGGCAGCCGATTCGCAACGACGATCAACTGGTGTAGGTCAGGCATGGTGCTTGTCGTCCTCGTCAGCCTCCATTGTGGCTCGCGATCAGCGCGGTGACACCCTTGCCGCTGCGTTGGCGAGGACGATCCCTATTCGGGCGTGACGTACGCGGCTGTGAGTCCGCCGTCGACCAGCAGGTTGCTGCCGGTCATGTAGCTGGACTCGTCGCTGGCGAGGAACAGTGCCGCGTTGGCCATCTCGCCGGCCTGCCCGAATCGGCCCATGGGCACGTGTACCAGCCGGCGTCGTCGCTTCTCGTCGGTGTCCAGGAATGACATCAGCATTTCGGTCTGCAACGGTCCAGGTGAGAGGGCGTTGACGCGAATCCCCTCCCGGGCGTGGATGACGGCGAGTTCACGGGTGAGCGACAGCACCGCGCCCTTCGACGCGGTGTAGGCGATCTGGGGGGTGGCAGCTCCGACGGAGGCAACGAAGGAGGCCGTGTTGATGATCGAGCCGCCCCCGGCCCTGCGGAGCGCCGGTATGCCGTGTCGACAGCAATGAATCACACCCTTGACATTGATGGCCAGCGTGCGGTCGATCACCTCGTCGGAGGTGACGATCGCGTCGTCGTCCCCGGCCAGCATCACGCCGGCGTTGTTGAACAGGATGTCGACCCGGCCGAACTGCTGATGTGCGGTGGCGAACATCGCTGCGACCGAGGCGTCGTCGGTGACGTCGACCGTGACGCTGATCATCTTGCCGCCGGCATCCTCGACCAGTCGGGCGGTCTCGGCGTTCGCGTCCTCGGTGACATCCGCACCGATGATCGCGGCGCCCTCCTCGGCGAATCGGAGCGCTGATGCCCGACCGATGCCGGCCGCGGTTCCGGTGATGACTGCAATCTTGCCTTCGAGGCGCATGGGGTCCAGTTCCGTTCAGATTCGTTCGAAATAGCGAGACCGTTCCCAGTCGGTGACGAAGGCGTTGAAGGCGCCGACCTCGACCTGATGGAAATGGGCGTAGTGGTCGACGACGTCGTCACCGAAAGCGGCTCTCGCGATCGGGCTGGTGTCGAACGCGTCGATTGCCTGCTCGAGCGTGTAGGGCACCCGCGGGAGGTTCGCGGCCTGGTAGACGTCGCCATCGAACAGTTCCGGCGGCTCGATCCGCTGCTCGATACCCGCGAGTCCACTTGCGATCGACGCCGCGTAGGCGAGATACGGGTTGCAGTCGGCGCCCGGGATCCGATTCTCGATGCGAAGTGCGGGTCCGGCACCCACCACTCGGAAACCAGCGGTGCGGTTGTCGCGCGACCATGCGATGCGGGTGGGGGCCCACGAGCCATCGACGTAACGCTTGTAGGAGTTGACCGTCGGGGCGTAACACACCATGAAGTCCGGCAGGTACTTCATCCATCCGCCGAGGAACCAGCGGAAGACATCGCTGTCGGTTCCGTCCGAATCGAACACGTTGTTCGTCGCCGAGTCGTCCCACAGACTGAGGTGGATGTGGCCGCTGCTCCCGGCCTCGTCCGACGAGGGTTTGGCCATGAAGGTGAGGCTGATGCCCGTCGTCTCGGCGAGCTCTTTCATGGCGTGTTTCATGACCGTGTGGCGGTCGGCCATCTCGAGTGTCTCGGCGTAGCGGATATTGAGCTCGTGTTGGCCGCGACCCCACTCGCCCTTCGAGTTCTCGACCGGAACGCCGGAAGCGGCCAGTGCCTTGCGGGCGGCGCGCATGTACGGTTCGACCCGACTCGCCTGCAGCAGGTGGTAGTCCTCGATGTACCAGCCCGCTGGGCGAAGGTCGCGGTATCCCTTGTCGTGGGCCTCGCGGTAGGTGTCGTCGTACAGGAAGAACTCGAGCTCGGAGGCGGCCATCGCGGTGTAGCCGGATGCGGCGAGTCGTTCGACCTGGGCCCTCAAGATCGTTCTCGGTGCCACCGTCACGCGGCGGTGAGCATCGTCGTCGACGACATCGCACAGCACGAACGCGGCGTGTTCGGTCCAGCCGGCGTGGCGGAGCGTGTTGAGGTCGGGCACGAGATGGAAGTCGCCGTACCCCAGCTCCCAGCTGGCGTATCGGTAGCCGCCGACCGGCTCCATCTCCATGTCGGCTGTCAGCAGGTAATCGCAGGCGTGTGTGCCGTCGTCGACGGAATCGCAGAAGAAGCCGGCGTCGAAGCGTTTGCCCAGCAAACGCCCGTACGGATCGGTGAAGGCAACGATGACGGTGTCGATCGCTCCGGTGGCGACCGCAGCTCGTAGCTCGTCGGTGCTCAACATCGCGTTCGTGGCCATCGGGACGACGTTACCTCCGGTGCCTGACCTGGGCGGCAGCAGCGAAGCGGACTGCCGGCGTTGGTCACCTGCGCGCCCGGTGCATCGTTGATGCGGTCGAGTCCCGCCGGCCGGAGCGGCCCGAACGTCGCGGGAAGCGGCACCCGGGTGAGTACAGTCGTCCGCATCATGCAGCCTGTTCGGAACCATCTGACGAACCGGTCGGATCAGGCGTGCCGGAACGTTGGCTCGATCGGAACGAGATCGTCGTTGTCGTGGGGCCTCGGGCCTGGGCAGGATGGGCGGGTGCACCGCTCACGTAGCGACGAGGAGGTCCTGTGATGCCGCATTTCGGACGAATCATGACGGCGATGATCACGCCCTTCGACGCTGCCGGTGCCGTCGATTACGACGTTGCCCAACAACTCGCGAGGCACCTCGTGGCCGAAGGCAACGACGGTCTGGTGGTCTGCGGCACGACCGGCGAGTCGCCGACCCTCAGCGATGACGAGAAGCTCGGCATGTTCGCCGCCGTGGTCGAAGCGGTCGACGTACCGGTGATCGCTGGCACCGTGGGCTACAACACTGCCCACTCGATCGACCTCAGCCAGCAGGCCGCCAAGCTCGGGGTGCACGGCATCTTGTCGCTCTGTCCGTTTTACAGCCGACCGTCCCAGGCCGGCATCGAGGCCCATTTCCGGGCGATTGCTGACGCATGTGAGCTGCCACAGCTGATCTACGACATCCCGATCCGTACCGGCCGCAAGGTGTCGACCGAGGTACTCGTTCGCCTCGCTCACGAGGTTCCCAACATCGTCGGTGTCAAAGACGCCGCGGCCGGCCCCGGGGAAACGGCCAGGTTGATCGCCGCCACACCCGACGACTTCGACCTCTACTCGGGTGACGACGCGTTGACGCTGCCGTTGCTGTCGGTCGGAGCGATCGGCACGATTGGTGTGGCGACCCACTGGACCGCGCCCGATCATGTCGCGATGTTCGACGCGGTGGAACGCGGTGACATGGTGGATGCCCGCCGGGTGAACCGGCGCATGCTCGAGAGTTTCGCGTTCGAAACCGGCGACCTCACCCCCAACCCGATCCCAACGAAAGCCATGATGCGCACACTCGGATTTTCTGTCGGCGAATGTCGGCTTCCCGTCGGACCCGCACCGGAGGGCCTCGAAGATCTGGCCCGCCAGGTCTACGCCAACCTGGTGAACGCCCGTGGCTGACGCTCGGCGAACCCCGGTCCGGATCGTCTTCCTCGGGGGGCTCGGCGAGATCGGCCGCAACTGTATGGCGATCGAGCAGGGGGCGGGCGACGACCGCTCGATCATGCTGATCGACTGTGGGCTGATGTTCCCCGATGCAGACATGCACGGCATCGACCTGGTGTTGCCCGATTTCTCGTATCTGCGTGACAATGCCGCCGCGATCGATGGGCTCGTCGCGACACATGGCCACGAGGACCATGTCGGCGGCATCCAGTTCCTGCTGCGAGACCACGACGGAATCGGGCACCTACGCGACGAGCCGTTGCCGATCTACGGAGCGGCGTTGACGCTCGGACTGGCGCGCAACCGAATCGAGGAGGCCGGCCTGCTGGGCCGCTGCGACATGCGTGCGGTTGCCGACAACGAGATGGTCCAGATCGGCCCGTTCCAGGTCGAGTTCATCCCGGTCACCCACTCGGTGCCGCATGCGCATGCGATTGCGGTGCACACCTCGCAGGGCATCGTGTTGCATTCGGGCGACTGGAAGCTCGACCTCACACCGGTCGACCGGCGCCGTACCGATCTGGGTCGGCTCGGGCAACTCACCGCCGGCGATGGCGTGAGGTTGTTGATGGGTGACTCGACGAATGCCGAGGAGCCCGGCTATGCCCCCAGTGAGACCAGCGTCGGGTCGGTGCTGCGATCGCTGTTCGGCGAACACCGTGATCGCCGCATCATCACAGCGAGCTTCGCCAGTCATCTGCATCGCATCCAGCAGATCGCCGACGCGGCCATCGGCGACGGGCGCAAGGTGGCGACACTCGGCCTCAGCATGAAGAAGAACGTCAGGCTCGGACGCGATCTCGGCGTGATCAACATCCCCGAGTCGTCGCTGATCAACATCGAGGACATCGACGAGTATCCACCGGGTGAGATCTGTGTGATCTCGACCGGTTCCCAGGGGGAGCCCATGTCGGCGCTCTCGCTGTTGGCCCGCGGCGAGAACCGCTTCGTCAAGCTCGGCGAACACGACACGGTGATCCTGTCGAGCCATGCCATCCCGGGCAACGAGAGCGCCGTCAACAAGGTCATCGACGGACTGTTGCGCCGTGGTGCCGAAGTGATCCATTCGGGTGTCATGGACGTCCACGCGACCGGTCATGCGCAGGCCGACGAGATCAAGACGTATCTGTCGCTGGTCAAGCCCGAGTGGTTCGTTCCGATTCACGGCGAGTACCGCCATATGGTCGCGAACGCTCGCCTCGGTGAACTGATGGATGTGCCTCGCAACCGGGTCGTGCTGTGTGAGGACGGCGACGTGATCGAGTTGAGCGACGACGGCCTCGAACATGCCGGCCGAGTGCCATCCGGATACGTGTACGTCGATGGGATCGTCGGCGACGTCGGTCAGGGTGTGATCCGTGATCGCCGCGTGCTCGGAGAAGAGGGCGTGGTGGTGGTCGTGGTCACCGTCGACATCCAGACCGGCAAGGTGCTCACCGGCCCCGACATCATCACCCGCGGCTGGGTGTACGCGCCCGAGGCCGAGGATCTGCTCGACGAGGCGTGCGAACGGATTTCCGAAGCGATCGAGAAGGCGCTGCGCAATGGTGAGCGCGATGTCGAGGCACTCGAGCGCGATGTGCGCCGGACTGCCGGAAAGTTCGTCAGCGAACGCACCCGGCGACGCCCGATGATCGTGCCTGTCGTCATGGAGACGTGATCAGTTCCCGTTTCCGGCGGAGCGCATCGATGATCGTCGCGGGCCTCGTGCTGGTGGCCTGCGGCGGTGAGGATGCACCTCCGGTACCGATCGTCGATCAGATCGATGAGGCCATAGCTGCCGTCGAGGCACACTACGGAGTACCGCAGCAATACTTCGAGATCAGCGCGACCATCGAACGGGTCGGGGTGATCGTCGCTGTCGACGGTGCGACGGCCGCCGAGCAGGGCGGCTACACCGCAGACGGTGGCCTCGAGGTGCCCGAGCCGGTAGGCCCGGCGAGCGGATCGACATTCTCGGCTGATGCTGTCACCTTCGACCCTGACCGGATCTTCGATCAGCTTCGATCCGAGCTGAACGATCCCGTGATCATCGATTTCGCGATCCAGGGGACACCGAGTGGATCGGTGGTCTATGACGCCACCGTGGCGAGCGAGTCGGGCGGCGTCCTGCTCGTGTTGCTCGGCCCGACCGGGCAGATCCTCGGTGTGCAGGGGCAATAACGGCGTGCCGGGCAGTCGCCGGCGGTCGCTGGTCGGGTGGTGTCCTGAGGCGATGCCCCGCCGCACCGGCACCGCATTGGTACCGTGGACCGAGCCATGAACACCTGGGGTACCTCCAAGAAGCCGCGCGGCTCGACATCGTCGCGATCGGGTAGGTCGTCGTCCGGCAGCAGCCGGTCGTCGTCCGGCTCGCGTTCGAACAGCGGTGTGCGTGACGCGACCCCTCCGGGCAGCGGCTCTGGTCGCCGGCGCCGTGATCGGGCCCAAGCTGACCTTCGTGATGCGGTCGACGGCCGCGAGCATGAGTTCGTCGGCCTGGTGCTGATCGGCGTCGGGGTGTTGCTGGGGCTGGCGTTCTATCTGGATCTTGCCGGACCGCTCGGTCGAGGTGTCGAGGCGTTCGTGGGATGGTTCCTCGGTCTCGGCCGCTTCGTGTTGCCGTTGGTGCTCGTCGCGTCTGGTGTGGCGCTGGTCAAGAAGGGGCAGTCGTCGAGCCCGACCCGCTTGTTCATCGGTTGGGGACTGGTCGGTATCGCCATGCTCGGCATGCTGCACATCGTCCGCGAGCCGGATTCGCTCACCGATCTCGATCAGGTCGGTGACGGCGGTGGTTGGATCGGAGCAGGGATCGCGGGGCCCTCCCAGGCGCTGGTTGCCTCGGCGGGCACGGTCGTGATCTTGATCGCGTTCTTCGTGGGCGGACTCTTGCTGATCACGAGTACGTCGTTGCGCACGATGGCCACCAACACCGGTCGCGGCGTCGGAACCGTCGCCCGTCCTCTGGGGCGTGCCGCCAGGCGAGCACTCTCCGATCTCTCGACACTCAGCAGTGAGCGCGACGGCGAGCACGGCGAACAACGTGGCCGGCGTAGGAGCCTTCGCCAGCGTGAGGCAGACCAACGACAGCCCAGCACGCCCGACATCCACGGCGAGGCCTTGGCCCCTGCGCTGTACGACGGCGCCGAGGAGGACGATGCCCTGTTCGCCGACGTGGTGCAGCCGAAAGCCTCGACCAAGCGCCGCAAGAAGCCGACGGCACACCAGCCGTCGCTCCCGATCGACGGTGAACAGGTCGGTGAGTGGGTGCTGCCGCCACTGAGCCACCTCAAGCAGGCAGGCCAACAGGCGATCAACATGGCCGACATCGAGCGTCGGGGTGAGACGCTGCAGCAATCCCTGTTCCAACACGGTGTCGAGACCGAGCTGATCGGCATGACCGTCGGCCCGACCGTCACCCGCTACGAACTCGAACTCGGGCCCGGGGTCAAGGTCGCTCGCATCACCAGTCTGCAAAAGGACATCGCCTACGCGATGGCGGCCACCGACGTGCGCATCCTCGCACCGATCCCCGGCCGCTCGGCGATCGGTGTCGAGGTGCCGAACCATCACCGTCAGCTGGTCGCGCTCGGTGATCTGATGGTCTCGCCCGAGGCGGGCGCCGCCACCCATCCGCTCGAGGTAGCGATCGGTAAGGACATCGCGGGCAAGTCCGTGTTCCTCGACCTGTCGACCACTCCGCACCTGCTGATCGCCGGTGCGACCGGCGCCGGTAAGTCGAGTGGCATCAACTGCATCATCACGTCGCTGCTGATGCGGACGACCCCCGATCAGGTGCGACTGATCTTGGTCGACCCCAAACAGGTCGAGATGGGCCAGTATGCGCGACTCCCGCACCTGCTGACGCAGCCGGTCACCAACCCCAAGAAGGCAGCAAATGCACTCGGGTGGGCGGTCAAAGAGATGGAGCGGCGGTACGACGTGTTGAGCGAGGTCGGGTTCCGTGACATCACGGGGTACAACGCGGCGTTCGATCGAGGCGATATTGCGCCACCGCCCGGAATCGATCCGGACGAGTCCCCCTACGAGCACATGCCCTACATCGTCGTGGTGGTCGACGAGCTGAACGACCTGATGATGGTTGCCGCTCGCGACGTCGAAGAGTCGATCACCCGCATTGCCCAGAAGGCGCGTGCCGTCGGCATCCACCTGATCATCGCGACCCAGCGACCTTCGGTGAACGTCATCACCGGCGTGATCAAGGCGAACGTCCCGGCACGTATGGCGTTCGCCGTGTCGTCGCTCACCGACTCGCGCGTCATCCTCGATCAACCAGGCGCCGAGAAACTCGTGGGGAAGGGTGACATGTTGCTGCTGCCGGGCAACTCGTCGGTCCCGAATCGCATCCAGGGCTCGTTCGTCAGCGAAGACGAGGTTCGCAAGGTCGTGTCGCACTGGCGCCAGCAGGCGCCGGAACCCGTCTATTCGTCCAATGTCGAAGGCGATGACGGGCCGATCGAGGCCTCGGCCGGCGGGATGCAACAGATGTCGTTCGACGGTGGCCTCGATGTCACGTCAGATGCGAATGCGTTCTCCGCCGGCGAAGACGACGAGGACACGGTGATGATGCGTCAGGCGATGGAGCTCGTCGTGCGCAGCCAGCTGGGCTCGACCTCGATGCTGCAACGCAAGCTGAAGGTCGGTTTCGCTCGGGCCGGACGCATCATGGACCTGCTCGAACAGCGTGGTGTCGTCGGTCCGAGCGAGGGCTCGAAGGCCCGCGAAGTACTGATGACGGTCGAAGAGTTCGAACTGCTCCAGCAGTCCGGCAAGCTCTGACACCGACCCATCGGACTCGGTCGCTGGGCAGGGATCCGGGCCCCGTCGCGACAGGTCGGCCTGGAAGGCCTCCGGTTGTGCCCCGTGGTGTGGTCGGCGTGGACCTAGATGACGATGACGGTGGTGCCGATATCCGCGAAGTTCCACATGAAGATCGCATCGAGTGGATGCTCGCGCTGGCAACCGCCGGAGAGCCGCTGACCCAACTCGGCATCCGTCGAATACCTGGTGCCGTCGGACTTGTGGATCGGGATTTCGTGGAAGCCGATGTTGCCGCGATCGGTCTTGAGGTAGCGGACCATGTACGGCAGGTCGGCCTCGAAGTTCCAGCCGGTCGCGACTTCCGACTTGCTGTAGACCGAGTGCACCCCGGGCCGTTCGTTGTTGAACCGGCTGCCGGTCACGAGAAAGCTGCGCACGATCCGTTCCTGGTCGTCGATCGCCCACACACGTTGGCCGGCACGGTAGTAGACCACCCGTTTGCCGGTTCGCTGGTCGGCGCCCTCGGGCAATGGGGGAGCGTTCGATCCGGTCGTGGCCACGGGTGACAGTTCGAAACCTGTCGAGTCGTAGGTGCCGGGCACCGGGGCGGGGGTGTGGACCACGAACGAATCGTCACCCGGCCAGATACCGAGTTCGTCAGCGGTGCGGCGGCCGACGATGCCATCGACGTACAGGCCGTTGGCGGTCTGGAATTGGATGGCAGCGGCCTCGACAGCAGCTGAGAACACACCGTCGATCGGTCCGGCGTACTGACCTGACACCGCGAGGGCCTTCTGCACACATTCGGTGGCGTCGCCCTGATCGCCCCGCTTGACCGAGATGACCTCGAGTGTGCAGCCATCGGTCTCGACCTCGACCGCGTCTTGGCTCTCGGCCTCGACCGCTGGAACTGCTGCAGGGGCGGGTGCGGGTGCATCAGCTGCGGCGTCGGCGAATGATTGCACCTGGGCCGGGCCCGACGAGCCTCCGGAGACCGCCGCGATCCCGATCACGACCATGGCGATGAGCGCCACTGCGGCTATCGCGATCGGCGAGATCGGATTCCTGGTGGCGGTGGCGTGGCGCCGGTAAGTATTCGGTTGCGAGACAGGACCGTCATGGGTGGACACCCAGAGCCACCTCCTTGCGATGATCGTGTGGCCGAGAGGACAAGCATGTAGCCGACGTCCCAACGCGACAGCAGAAGAGAGGGTAGTGGGCTCGATCTCCGATGACGCGAACCGTCGTGCCGAGACCGTCGGGCCCGGTCATCCCGACCGGCCGCCGCGCCCTTGCGTCGGCGGATGCGGGATGTCCGTCAGAGCAGCGTGCCGGTGGCGTGGATCACCACGCCGGCGAGTCCGCCGACGAGGGTGCCGTTGATGCGGATGAACTGGAGGTCACGCCCGACCTGGAGCTCCATCTTCTGAGCTGTCGCGTCGCCATCCCAGCGTTCGACGGTCGTGGCGATCAGGTCGCTGACCTCGCTGCGGTAGTGATCGACGACATAGCCCACTGCGCGTTCGACCCATCGGTCGACCTTGTGCTGCAGGTCGGGTTCGACCGTGAGTCGTTCTCCCAACCGTTGAAGGCTCTTGGCGGCTCGAAGACGGAACTCGCTGTTCTCGTCGCCGGTGGCGTCGATGAGGCCTTGTTTGGCCCCCATCCACAATGACTCGATCCATGCCCGGAACTCGGGGTGGTCGAGCAGTTCATCCTTGAGTTCCTCGCCTTTGGCCAGCAGGTCGGGGTCGGTCTTGAGACGTTGAGCGAACGCCGTGGCTCGGATGTCGACCGATCGGCGGATCTCGTGGTTCGGGTCACCGCCGACATCGGTGATGAAACGGCCGACCGCTGTGTAGATCTTGTCGAAGATGCGATCGTCGATCGGCTCGGGCACCCACCACGGAGACTCCTGATCGAGTCTGTTGCGGAACGTGGCCCGATTGTCCTCGAGGAATCCACCGAGCCCGACGAGTACCGCGTCGAGCAGCCGCTGGTGGTGCCGACCCTCGACCGACAGGTCGATTGCCTTGCCGACGAGCGGCGCAGCGGGAGTCGAGCGGATTCGGTGCCTCACGACGCCTTCGAGACCGTGTTGCACCTCCTTGTCGTCGAGCACCTCGAGGGTGCCTCTCAGGGCGTCGCCGAGGCCTTCACTGGCGCGGCGGGCATTGTCCGGCTGGGACAGCCAAGCCCCGAGCCGGACTCCGACGTGGGCGTGCGCCAGCCGTTCGCTCAGGACTTCGTGTGTCAGAAAATTCGACTCGACGAAGTCACCGAGGCTTCGGCCGATCTGGTCCTTGCGCTTGGGGATGATGGCGGTGTGCGGGATCGGTAGGCCGAGGGGATGGCGGAACAGCGCGGTGACCGCGAACCAGTCCGCCAGGGCGCCCACCATCGCGGCCTCCGCGAACGCCCGGACGTAGCCGACCCAGCCATCACCGCCGTGGAGCTTCGCGATGACGAAGACGAGCGCGGCGGCGACGAGCATCGTTGCGGCAACCGCCTTCATCTTGCGGAGCCCGCGCTGCCGCTCCAGGTCGAGTGGGGTGGTCTCCATCGTCTCGGACCATAGCCCTACGTCCGAGACGATCTACCGTGCGATCATGACTCGTCTGCGCACGCTCACCCGTTCCGAGCTCTCGGATGAACAGGCCGAACTGTGGGACGGCATCAACGACAGCCGCGGTGGGGGTGGGCTGGATCTGCTCGACGAGCACGGCGGACTCGTCGGGCCGTTCAACGCCTTCGTGCACTCACCCAAGATCGGCAAGCGTTTGTCGTCGCTCGGCGGGTTGCTTCGTTTTCGGACGTCGGTCGAGCGTCGGCTGAGCGAGGTCGCGATCTGCACGGTCGGGGCGCACTGGCATTCCGAGTTCGAGTTCTGGGCTCACGCTCCGATGGCGCTCGACAACGGCGTATCGCCGCTCGTCATCGACGCGTTGAGGGAGGGGCGTCGCCCCCAGTTCGACCGAGACGACGAGCGGATCGTCCACGCCGTCACGTCTCAGTTGCTCAACGATCGTCGGGTGGACGCACACACATTCGCCGAGGGTGAACAGCTGCTCGGTGAGACGGGCATGGTCGAACTCGCTGCACTGGTGGGCTACTACTGCCTGATCTCGATGGTGCTCAACCTCTTCGAGGTGCCGCTCGCTCCGGGTGAGGCGCCGATCTGGTCTGATTGAGGCCCTGTCTGCGAGGCCGAGGATGCCACCGGCATCGCCGCCTACACGCTCGGACGGCTGCCGAACTCGGGCCGTTCGGTGCGTGTTCGCTTGATCTCCCAGAAGCCGTCCATCGTCATGAACACCAGCAACGCATCCCAGATCCGCAGCGACTGCTCGGTATCAGGGACGCTGGTGATCACCGGACCGAAGACGCCGCGTTTGGTGCCATCGATGCCTCGTACGGCGATGATCGGGGTGCCGACGTCGGCGCCGACCAGCGCGAGGCCCGCATCCATGCGGGTTCGAATCTCGTCATCCCACGAGTCGTCGTCGGCGGCTTCGGCGAGTGACCGGTCGAGCCCGATGTGTTCGAGCAGATCAGCGAGGTCGGCGTCGCGCTGACGATCGTGGTGCAGCCGGGTTCCGCATTGCCAATACCAGGCGCCGACGGCGGCATCGCCGTGGGCGGTTCGGATCGCCTCCATCACGCGCAACATGCGATGCCCGACCATGGTGCCCGTGTGATAGTCGGAGCCCGGTTCGGGTTCGTTCTTGAACATCAGGCTGATCGGTTGCCAGATCAGGTTGAGATCTCTCCGCGGTGCCACCTCGTCGACGACCCAACGGGCCGTCACCCAACACCATGGTCAAACAGGGTCGACCCAGAACTCGACGTCGGCACTCACATGCGGAGTCTGACACGTCGGATGGGCACGGCCGTGGCCAGGGGAGCGGCGTTGCCGCAGATAGCCTGAGCCGGGCATGTCGCAGCGCTTCTACATCGAGACTCTCGGCTGCCCGAAGAATCAGGTCGATTCCGACAAACTCGTCGGCACCCTGCTCGCCGACGGGATGCAACCGACCGACGACGTCGCAGTGGCCGACCTCGTCGTCGTCAACACCTGCGCGTTCATCGACGAGGCCCGCAAAGAGTCGATCGACACGATTCTCGCGATCGACGAACGGCGCATCGAGGGCTCGCGGCTCGTCGTGACAGGCTGTATGGCCGAGCGATACGGAGCCGAGTTGGCCGAGGCGCTTCCCGAGGTCGACCAGGTCGCCGGCTTCGGCGTACCCGTGCATCACCATTCGGTGACGGTGCCGACCGGTAAGAAGCTGATTCCGGTTTCGTCGGCGCCGCTACCCGAGCTGGACCTGCTCAACCTGCCACGTCCGAAATCGACGTCGCCGTGGGCCTACGTCAAGATTGCCGAAGGTTGTGATCGCACCTGCGGGTTCTGCGCCATCCCGAGCTTCCGCGGTCCGCAACGCAGCCGCGACATCCACCAGATATTGACCGAGGTCGACGAGCTGGAGGCACGCGAGATCGTGCTGGTCGCTCAGGACCTCGCGTCATACGGGAAGGACCGCCCAGGTGACCTTGGGGCGGGCTCGATCGTGCCGCTCGTGCGGGCTGTCGCCGAACGTGCCGACTGGGTGCGGTTGCTGTACTTGTATCCGAGCGATCTCTCCGATGAACTGATCGACGCGATGTGCCAGACAGGCGTGCCCTACTTCGATCTGTCGCTCCAGCACGTCAGCAAGTCGTTGCTGCGTCGCATGCGCCGCTGGGGTGATGGCGATCGCTTCCTCGGCCGGATCCGCGATATCCGCGAGCGCGAGCCGGGTGCGGCGTTCCGATCGAACTTCATCGTCGGGTATCCGGGTGAGAGCGAGGCCGACCACGATCAGCTGTTGCGCTTCGTCGAAGAAGCCCAGCTCGACTGGTGCGGCTTCTTCGCGTACTCGCCCGAGGAGGGCACCCACGCCTACACACTCGACGGGGCGGTCGACCGGTCGCTCATGAACGAGCGGCTGGCCGAGTTGCGCGAGCTGCAGGACGACATCACGGCAAGTCGCGGCGACGACATGATCGGGCGCACCCTGACCGTGCTGGTCGACCAGCCCGGCATCGGTCGCAGCGTACGAGAGGCCCCCGAGATCGACGGTGTGGTGCATGTGCGGCATGATCTCGCCGTGGGTGAGTTTGCTGACGTGGAGATCGTCGACGCCATGGGGCCGGACTTGATCGCTGTCGGCGGCGCGATCGACGACGGAGACGACGACTGATGCCGGTCGATCCCAACGCTCTCGCAACCTGGGCGAACGCGATCACGGTCGGTCGCCTGTTGCTGTCGCCGAT
>JAHEDX010000134.1 GCA_024641005.1 Acidimicrobiaceae bacterium | reverse complement strand
GCCGAGCACGATCGCGAGCGGTAGAGCCAGTGTGAGCAGACGCGCCGGCAGACCGGCCTCGCCGGTGAGACGACGCGTGTCGAGCGCTGCGGCGTCGGAGAACAGCAGCAACGCGAGCGTGAGTTCGGCGAGATGGCGAAGCTCGGCGGAACCGATGTTCACGTCGAGCACATCCAGCACCCTGGGCCCGATGACGAAACCCGCGGTCACGAACACGATCGGCGCAGTGATCGGCGTCCCCGCCAAACGTCGCGAAACGAGCGCATACGCGAGCAGCGCTCCGCCGATCAGGACGACGTCGAGTCCGCTCATGATCGGTGGACCCTCGGTCGGTGGAGCACCGTCGAAGCCAGCAAGAAGTGGATCCTCGACGACCGACCTGGTGTCGCACTGTCGTCGGTCATCGCAGAGGAGCCCGCACGTGAGGGTGTTCAGGCCGCCGGCGAAGGAGCCGGGAACCGGAAAGTGCCGTCGAGGATCTCCTGCCTCGGTCGATACAGCCTCACGATGTAGTTCCAGCCGTCCATGATGGGAATGTGATTGTCGGCCTCGGGGTCACCGCCGAAGTGGATCGTGATGCTGCCATCCGCTGCCTTCTTGGCGGTGATGTCGTTGTAGGAGTAGATGTCCCGAGCATTCTTGATGATCCAGCCCTTGTCGTCGTACACGATGACTGACCAGAACGCGTCAACCGGCACGTCTCCGACGGTGAGCGTGTAGGGCGTGTTGCCGTCGTTCTTCTCTGGGTAGACATTGAGGTAGACGGCTTCCTTTCTGGGTAGCCCGCCCCATCCCAACGCCGTGCCCATCAGATGGTGGATCGGGTCGAGCGTGTCTTTCTCGCCGAAGAACGTCGAGGTGTCCGACATCGTTGCGGACAGCACGTTGATTCCTGCACGCAAGGTTTCGACGCCTTCCTGGTCCCAGACCGGCATGTCGTCAAGCGACCCGATGTCGTCCTGCTCGACCACGACCGCGTCTTGCAGTGCGTGAGCGATCGCCATGTCGGCTGGGTCGTTGGGATCAGCGAAGGTCCGAATGCCGATCAGGATGTAGCGAGTCCCCATCTGCTCCATCGTGAAGGTGCTCGTTGTGGGCCCGTAGACCGCAGGCGGGATGGAGTGATCCTGGTTGATCAGCATCAGGGACTGGTACCTGTTTCCAGGGTCCGGCATCGTGATCGTCAGCGGCGATGAGCCGAGGTCGAACGTGCCGAACATGTAGATCGTGTCGCGGTTTCCGCGAACGGTCACCTGGTTGTCGACGTCGTAATGCGTCCGCTGAACGGCGAACTTGCCGAAGGCGTCCATCGCCTCGGCGTACCCCCTCATCTGGAAGTCGCTCTCCGCACGGACGTAGTTGTCGGCGGTCACTGTTGCCGTTGTTGTCATGTGATTCTCCTGTGTGTTCTCTGGACCGGCGGGCCGGTCAGTCCTGTCGTTCGATCTCACCGGGACGCCAGGTCTTGTCGAACCACGGTTCGAGCGGCCCGTACACACGGAGGCCCGCGAACCAGCCCTTTCCTGGCACCGTTTGGATCCAGTTCTCCGCCTTGCCCTCCGGAGCCGTCGGCCCGAAGTAGAGGTCGATCGAGCCGTCGTCGTTGAAGTCCATGTCGTGGCGCTTGTTGTTCTTCGCGGGGAAGGGTTGCCCGGTCTGCAGCTGCGAACGGGTCTGGGGGTCGTAGACCACCACCGACCAGAAGTCGTTGACCGGGACGTCGGCGGGCAGGCGTAGTCGGTAGTTCTTGGCTCCGTCGAGATACTCGCCGTCCGCATCGACGGCGTTGAGTCCGTATTGCGAACCTGCCCCGACCATCTTGTTCACCATTGCCGGGGTGTTGACCGTGCCCATGTAGAAGCAGAGGGTGCGGGCATCGAGGTAGCGGCCTCCATGACCGCCGTCTCGCAGCCACTCGTGGCTGCCACCGACGAAGGCGGCAAACCAACCACTGTCCTCGTAGAGGAACGCTTCCTTCATCTGCGGACGGAAGAAGATCGCACGTCCGGTGGCGTTCCCGACCGCCACGGCCTTTGTGAGCAGTTCCCTCGTGCGCTCATCGGGCTCGAATGGCTTGCCCTTCTGGATGCCGATCGACGCGATCAGGCCCCGCAGCTCGGGTTCGATCAGTGACAGGGGCTCACGTTGAACGACGCGGTCGAGCTCTTCGTAGAACGTGAAGTCGTTGACATGGACCGTGTTGAACGGAACTTCCGACCCGCTGATGAACTGCATCTCTGGTGGGTCCTGCGCGTCTTTGAGCGGGTAGATCTTCAGGCCCTCCTCGAACATCGCGGTCGCTGCGTCCGGCTTGCCGTCGACGAGGAATCCGCGAAGGATCAGCCAGTTCACATACGTCGGCGACTTGGCGACGACATAGGTCTCGCCGTCCACCTCGGCGAACTCGCCGCCGACGGGCGGGTCGAGGTCGCCGTCGTAGTCCGGGGGCAGGATCAGGTACTTCGCGCCCTGGCCCCGGTCGAGACCGGGGGCTCCCATGTCGACCACGAATCGCTGCCAGGCATCGTCGACGGTTCCGGGGCCGCACTTCGGTGGAATCTCGACCACGGTCGGTCCGTCCCGGTCCAACTCGAGAATCGTCAGTGCGTAGACGGTGTCGGTGTTGCCGGTCAGGAACAGCGGGATCGAGTCCATCAACTTGTCGAAGATGACGACGTCACTGGACCGCGTCGCGCCGATATCGACACAACCCAACCGAATTGCCTCGATCGACGTGGCCGGGATCCCGCTCAGAAAGGCCTCGACGCCGCGCATGAAGAGCAAGTTGTCGTACAGCTTCTCGACGGTTGGCGCATCCGGCATCCCGTCGAAGAACTCGAGGTTCCCGATCGGCGTGTCGACGCTCCCCGCGGTCATGATCTCGGGCGGGATGTGGGTGTTGTAGCCCGGAGTGGGATTTGATTCTCTGGCCATCTGTGCGTCCTTCGTTGTTTCCGAGCTGAATTCTGCGATCTCGGCTGTCCCCTCAAGGAGACCACGCGAGCCCCGGAGCGGGCTATCCAGATTCGCCACGACAGGCGGAGGGTCCCTGGGGCCGACGGCGGCTGCCTGTCGCGATGCAGCTCAGTGGCGTTCACATGCCGTCGACAGCCGGAACCTGGCCGTTCTCGATCGCCGTCTCGTGGGCGGCGTGGTCGGCGAGGTTCAGATCGGCGTAGCGATCAGCGAACTCCGCGAAGACGTGATCTGCCGTGTCGTCATCGCCCAGGTACCCGGTGATCATCGCTGCGTCGCCACCCCTGGCGTGGGCGAGGGCGAGCGCCGCCCCACAGTGCCAGGCGTAGTTCTTCAGGCGCTTGGGCCCCATCTCGCCGACCTCGACGGAGCCCTTACCGTCCCAGAGTTGCCGGAAGTAGAAATCCGCGATGCCGCCGTCTGCACGTTCGTAGCGCGACCATCCCAGCAAGATGTCGCCGGTGGACTGCATCGTTCGCTGGCCGCGCACGACCCGTTCGCCGGCCTGGTCGAAACCAGCGTCTCCGGCGTACGGTTCGAGCACTGAACGTGTGGCCTCCTTGAACTGCATGAACAACGGCGCACCCCGGTCGGATTCGAGCAACACGATCATGCAGCGCGTTCCCACGCTGCCGACACCGACGATCTTGTGGGCCATGTCGACGAACCGGTACCGCCGGAGCATGTCGGCGCGATGGGGCTCCAATGTCGCCACGTACCGTCCGAAGAACTCGGCGACCTGTTCTTGCTCGGCGCCCTCGAGCCTCTCGTCCACGCGAACGATCACGGGAGGGTTCTCGACGATCCGGTGTTGGCCATCCACCACTTCGGTCAACTTCTTCAGCGCACGCACGCTGTCCTTGCGGGTCGCCTTGGCGATCGCCGAGCGCGAGCGTTTGCGACGCTTCTCGTCCATCTCGGCAACCAACGAATCGACCTCGATGCGGTTGTAATGCACATCGAGCGGACTGAACCCCGTCGTCCGGCCGAGGACCTCGCGATACCCGCGAACCGCGGCCCGGGTCGCCGACCTGATCTGCTTGCCGGTCAGTTCGTTGTTGCGCCCGGCGATCGTCACACTCGCAGCCAGCCGCTTCACGTCCCACTCGAACGGACCGGGCGCGGTCTCGTCGAAATCGTTCAGGTCGAACACCAGCCGGCGGTCCGCCCCGTTGAACACACCGAAGTTCGACAGGTGCGCGTCGCCGCACAGCTGCACCCGCAGACCCGTCGTTGCAGCCCGGGAGAGATCAGACGCCATGATCGCGGCGGCACCTCGGTAGAACGTGAACGGACTCACCCGCATCCGGCCATGACGGATCGGCACGAGCTCCGCAAGTCGGGTTTCGTCCTGCGCCACCAGGAGCTCCACCGGATCCGGGCGGTCATCAGCGTTGCCCAGATCGGCGTGTGCCTCCAACGAGACCACATCGCGATGCGCTCGCCCCGCAGCAACTCGTTCGGTGAAGTCGTCCTTCGAGCGCATCCGCTCACCGTGCAGTTCGGTCACTTTGCTCATGCGATGCTCCTGTTCTCAGGCCTCATTGGCGTCGACACCGACGTCATGGGGCGCCGTGCGGGCGGGCTTCCCCACCATCAGACCACCGGGGCCCGGATCGGGCTATCCAGATTCGCCGCAACCCAGCAGGCATGTGCCGCCGACCCGGGTGCCACGATCGACACGGTCAGGCGGTATTGAGCAGCGTTTGGCTCGGCACCTCGCCGAACACAGCTCGATACCGCCCTGAGGTGCGACCGAAGTGCGTCACCCCGAGTGAACTGGCGACCTGCGTGACGGTCTCGTCATGAGGATCCGCCCGCAGCAGCTCGATGCGGAGCGTGCTGAGCAGCCGATGCTGGAAATACTGTGTCGGCGGCATGTCGAACACTTCGACGAACGCCTGCCGGACGCTGCTCGCCGATGCGTGCGCGGCCCGGCACAACTCGGTCATCGACGGCTGGGACGACCCGGACGACTCGACGAACTCCAAGCAGTCCGACACGATCTTGCTCCGGTCGAGACGACGCGTCGCCGCAACCGGTCGACCGGCGGCATCGGCCAATGCCCCGGCGGCGCTCTCCAACAACGACGCCGACGCGGGCACGTGGGCGACCAGATCGGGTCGCGCCGTGGCGGCCCAGAGATCGGCGACCAATCGATCGGTCGCTGGTCGACGCGACACAGGTTCGACGCCGTGTCGCAGGAGCGGTTCACCGATACCCAGCTCCAATCCAACGGTCGCAAGCGAGTCGACGGGCACACAGACCAGCGTCGCTGCGAGCCCCGACGGTTCGTTCGCGACGAAGGTGGTACCGGGCGTGAGCACGAAGAGCTGCCCCGCCTCGAGCTGGCCCCCACACCACACCCCTCCCGCCACAGCCCGCGTGATCAAACCGATCACAACGAGTCCACCGGGGATCTCCGTGCTGGCGGTCACCGAGAACCCCATCCTGCCCAGGCTCACCACCAGGTCGTCCGTCTCGACGAACGTCACCCGATTCGGGCCCACCCCACGGTCGGTGCGGACGTACTCGACGTCCAAGCCAGCGATGGACGTCGAAAGCTCATCAACTTCCGTCACCTCGACCTGTTCCACCATCGGCTCGCCCTCCTGACCCCGTCATGGAGAGTAGCGCCGACATCTGCGAGGGCATGCCGGGAGTTCCGTTCGTGGCGATTCTGGATAGCGGGAACAGCGCCCACGGCCGCTGTAGCGGCGAGCGTCGCAAAGCGCTCCAGAACAACACCTGCGTCCAGCATCCCGACCCGCTCCTGATCGGCACGACTGTGCTCGGTCACCTGCGCGAGATCGCGCGCCGGGACGCGGACATCAATCGTCGCCGAAATCGCTCGTCTTGCCTTGGTGGCGGTTCCA
>JAHEDX010000133.1:2345-5899 GCA_024641005.1 Acidimicrobiaceae bacterium | reverse complement strand
CACCGGGAACCAGATAATCGACCGGTGAGGATCGACGTACTCGGTCCGCTCCAGGTGGGGGATGCTCTCAACCTCGAGCCGAGAGACCGCATGGCGCTCGGCGTTCTCTGCGTCCATCGCGACCGCAACGCGTCCGCCGAGCAGCTCGCGGATGCGTTGTGGCCGCGCTCCGCTCCCGCTTCGTGGGCCAAGCAGGTGCAGATCTGCATCTCGCGTCTCCGCAAGCACCTCGGCCCCAAAGCGATCGTCACGACAGCGGGCGGCTACCGCCTCGACCTCGCCGCCGTCGACATCGACGCCGACCGGTTCGAGCAACTCATCGCCCGTGGGCACTCCTACGCCGCGGATGGGGAGCCTGATCGCGCGGCGACCTCGTACGCCCGTGCGCTCGCGCTGTGGCGCGGCGAACCGTTCACGGAACTGGAGGAGTGGCCGAGTGCGCACGTCGAAGCAGCTCGCCTCCGCGAGTTGCGACTCGCCACCGAGGAGGACTGGGTGTCGGCCCGCCTGGCAGCCGGCGATCATCGCCCGGTATCGGCCGACGCCGCCGCGCTCGCCGCCGCGGAACCACTGCGCGAACGCCGGTGGGCGATCCTGGCGCTGGCCCTCTACCGGGCGGGTCGCCAGGCGGACGCGCTGCGCGCGATCTCCACCGCCCGCACAGTGCTCCGCGAGGAACTGGGCATCGACCCAGGGGCCGAACTCGTCGACCTCGAGCACGCGATCCTCAGACAGGACGAGGCTCTCGCCGCACCGATCGCCACGCGGTCGATCAGCGCAACCTGCCCGTACAAGGGCCTTGCACCGTATGAGCAACGCGACGCCGACCAGTTCTTCGGGCGCGAGCACGAGGTCGCGTACCTTTTGGACCGGCTGGCGGCCTGCCCTCTACTCGTACTAGCGGGCCCCTCGGGGAGTGGAAAATCGTCGCTTGCGCGGGCCGGTCTCGCGCCTGCGCTGGCGACCCGAGGTGATCACGTCGCCCTCTTCGTACCTGGCCGCGACCCGGCGTTCGCGATGAGCGAGGCGGTCGCAGCTTCGCTCCCGGGCTCGGTCTTGATCGTCGACCAGTTCGAGGAGATCTTCGCCCTCGAGGTGGGGCTCGACATCGTGAAGCAGTTCTGTCGCAGCCTCGTCGCTCACGCAGAAGGGGTCGCATCGGTGATTCTGGTGGTGCGCAGCGACTTCCTCGGCCATCTCGCGGTCTCGCCGGAGCTGAGCAGGCTGACCGAACGAGGTCTGCACCTCGTGTCGCCACTCTCCGGCGACACGCTGCGCATGGCGATCGAGCAGCCGGCCACCAATGCGGGGCTCCGCCTCGAACACGGCCTGGTCGAATTGCTCGAGCGCGACACCGACGGCGAGCCCGGCGCCCTTCCGCTGCTCTCGCATGCCCTGGCCGAGACCTGGCGGCGACGCGACGGCAACGTACTCACCGTCGAGGGCTACCGCTCGAGCGGCGGAATCCAGGGCGCTGTGGCGCATTCCGCTGACCGGCTGTACGACAGCCTCGCGGAGGTTCAACGACCGGTGCTGCGGTCACTGCTCCTGCGCATGGTGTCGCCGTCGATCGACGGTCCGCCGATCCGCTGTCGCGTGCCGATGCGAAACGTCCTCGGCGACCCCGATCGCGATCGTGTCGTCGCGTTGTTGGTGAGGGCGCGACTCGTCACTGCGGAAGAGGACACGTACGAACTCGCCCACGAGGCGCTCGCTCGGGCATGGCCGCGCCTGCAGGGTTGGCTCGACGAGGACACCGAGGGCCAGCGCGTCATGCGCCATCTGGCCGCACGGGCGGAGGACTGGGACTCGTTGGGACGTCCCGACAGCGAGCTCTACCGCGGGGCCCGCTTGGAGACGCTGATCGAGTGGCGACGCGACGGCGCCGGCGACCCCACTCGCACGGAGCAGGAGTTCATCGACGCGTCGGTCGCGCTGGCGGAGGCGGAGTCGAGCGAGCTCGAGTCGAGGGCGCGCCACGAAGCTCGGCAGAACGCACGGCTCAAGCGGCTGCTCGGCGTCGCCGCCATCTTGCTGGTGACGGCGTTGGTCGGGTCGTACGTGGCCGTGAGCAGCCGTGGCGAGGCGATCGAGAACCGCGATGCGTTCCGTCAGGAGGCTCTGGTCAACCGGTCTCTCGGCCTCCGGTCCGTCAATCGCGGGGTCGCCGCGCTGTTGGCGGTCGAGGCGTATCGCCGCGATCCCGGGCCGGGTTCGATGTCAGCGCTGATCGGGACGTTCGTCGCCGCACCGGGATTCATGGGATATCGATATGTGCCGGACGCGAGTTCGCTGATGGGTGCTGCGATTCCCGGTTCCACGATGGCCGTCATCGCACTGGACGGGAAACAGCTCCGCATCGTCGACTGGGAAAGCGGAGAGCTGACGTCGCCATTCGTCGACGTCGACCCCGAGGCAGGCCTGGAGTCACACATCAGCGTGAGCGCCGACGGCAGTCGTGCCGCGGTCTACAGCGCCCGCGAGACCAGCGAGGGATGCTTCGAGTTCGAGTCGTTGCAAGCGCGCGACGACGCCGGCTGTGCGGTGCTCCAGGTGTTCGACCTCGCGACGGGACGCCCGGCGATGGAGCCCGTGAGCCCACCGATCGGCTTCGACCAGGTGGCCATCAACGCTGATGGTTCGCTCGTGGCCGTCACCGGTGGATTCGATGGGGATCTGGCGGTGTACCGGGTTCGCACCGGGGAACTGGTCGGGAGGCTCGATGGCCTTCCCAGGCCACCGGACCGAAACGTCTGGCGCAGCGCGGCCGTCACGTTCGGTCTGGACGGCACCCTGTTCCTGGGCTCGATGGCGGGACCGATCCGCGCAGTCGATCCCGAGACGATGGAGGTGGCCAGGACCTTCGACGCGCCCGAGTTCGCCTCGAACAACTTCCTGATCGAGACCGATGGTCACCTGGTGGCGGCCGGGACCGAAGCCCTGGTCTCGTTCGACATCGCTGACGGATCGACGTCGTGGGTGGTCGATCTGCGCGAAGGACGGCACCCCGAACCCTGCCCATGGTTCGAGGTCAATACACGGCGCGACACCATGTACTGCGGCGACTTCAACGGCGTGATCGAGGTGCGGGCACTCCGTACCGGCGACCGCACGGGCACAGTGCTCGACCCGCAACTCGGCAGCGTCGGACAACTCATCGTCGTCGATGACGGCGACGAACTCGTCGCACTCGGAAACGGGTCGCCCACGATCAGCCGATGGCGTCTCGACGGTGGCGGGCTGGTGACCAGGCCCATCGCCGCCGGCCACGTCGCGTTCGATGGATACGACACGAGCGGCGAACGTCTGCTCGTCGCACGAGGCGGGCGACTCCTCTCCAACTGGGACGACCTCACCGATTTCGCGGTCTGGGACCCGGTCCGCGACGTCGAACTCGCACGGGTTCCGTTCCCGGCCGAGGGTGTCGGCTGGCTCGGTTCCGACAACATCGGGGGCTTCGACCTCCGCAACCAGGATCTCTTCTTGATCGATGCGTCGACGATGCAGGCCGTCGACAGATCGGGCGTTCCCACGTCCGCGCTACCGGAGAACAT
>JAHEDX010000133.1:0-2245 GCA_024641005.1 Acidimicrobiaceae bacterium | reverse complement strand
CCTGACGGCAAGGAGTTGGCGATCAACCAGCGCGACGGCGTCGTCCTGTGGGACATCGATCCGGACCACCTGGCGGCGGCAGCCTGCCGCCTCGCCGGGCGGAACCTGACCGAACTGGAGTGGAACACGCTGCTCGGTGACATCGGGACCTACCGGATGACATGCCCGACGACGCAGCCGATCAACTGAGATCCGACCACCCGACCACCCCGGACGACGGCGGTGACAGTGACGCCCTCATAGCGCGTAGGCCGGCTCTGACCGGTTCGGGGCGCGACGAACCCGCAGTTTCAGGTTCGAGAGACGGTGCTCGGGCCGCGATGGGTGTTGCGAGGCCTGGCCGGTGGACGTGCATCGACATCGCGTTCACACCCATCGCATGCGTGATCAGTTCGACAAGTGTTGGCGCGCGTCAGCCGAATGCGCTCGCCGCAACCACAGCCGGCTCGCAACCTTCGGCGCGGTAAGTAGCGTCGCCCGCGTCGGCTGCTGGCCGAGCACCATCCACGTGGGAGGCGACATGTCTGACGGCTACAGCTGGGACGAGATGCAGGTGGCATTGCGCGGGCCGGGGACCGAGATCCGCCGCGCCGACGATGGAGGGTTGTCACAGAGCCTCATCCGACTCGAGGCCGGTGTGAGGACCCACGAGCTCTTCATCGGGCTCCCCGACGATCGGTGCCAGTGCGCTCACTGGGGCTACATCATCTCTGGCACCAACCGATTGCGCCTGCCGCACATGGCCAACGGGGCGGACACTGCTCCAGAGACTGCTGGCCCGGTCGAACGGCATCGCGCGGCACAGCGATTCAGAGTCGCCAAGGAATACACGAAGCTCGAGTACGAAAACGACGGTGATCCGAACCCGCCACGCCGATCGTCTGGTGTGCCACACCTCCACCCGGTCTCACCGAACTGAACCTGCCAAGTCGGCAACTGCCGCCTTGCAACTCGGCCGGTGTCCGCGCTCCGGGTGGGGAACCGGTTCCCACGTCTGCCACGATCGTCTCAGCTGGAACACACGCAACGAGACGATCAGGAGTCGACATGAGTTTGGACGGACAGGCCTGGTGGATCACCGGCGCATCGAGCGGTATCGGCGCAGCATTGGCTCGTGAACTCGGGGCACGGAACGCGCGGGTGATGCTCTCTGGTCGCGATCAGGCCCGCCTCGCCGAGGTGGCCGACAGTATCGCCACGGAGACGCTCACCTTGCCCTTCGAGGTGCGCGATCACGATGCAATGCTGGCCGCGACCGAGCGAGCCATCGACTGGTCGGGCGGCATCGACGGGTTCGTCGCCAACGCCGGCGTCTCGCAGCGCAGTCGGGCGACACAGACTGACATCCAGGTGTATCGCGACATCGTCGACATCGACCTCATGGCACAGATTGCTGCCACACAGGCGCTCCTGCCGCACCTCACCGGGCGCCGGAGCGGCAAGCTGGTCTTCATCTCATCGATCGCCGGCAAGGTCGGCTTCCCGATGCGTACCGCCTACAGCGCCGCCAAGTTCGGGCTCGCTGGCTACGCCAACGCGCTGCGGGCGGAGCTGTCGCAGGACGGTATCAGCGTGCACGTGATCTATCCCGGCTCGATCGCCACCAACGTCAGCCGTAACGCACTGACCGCTGACGGCAGCGAACGCGGCCGGAGCGATTCGGTGATCGACAACGGGATCGCGCCTGCGGACGCAGCCGTGATGATGATCGATGCCGTGGCCGGCGGCGAGCGCGAGATCATCGTCGCCAACGGAACCGAAGCGGCGTTGGGCGAGACGTGCCGCACCCCCGACGCAGTGTTCGATCAGGTCGCCGCCGTGGTCGCCGCCGGCTACCTCGACAGGATGGAGGCCGACGACTGACCAGGGTCGACGACACACGACTCGCTGGTCGTGCAACCGACGCCGCGCGACCCCCTCGCGCCGGCGAACTACATTCCTGGTGCGGACGCGGATCACTCCCCGCTGCGCCTGCACTCGTCACCGGCCCGTGATCCGGGCGTTGACCGGCACCGCGACGAGCGGCTCGATCACCCTGCTCGCCAGCCCGCCGAGCCGCACGACCACCCGCGCCGAGACCTCACCTGCGACGCCCGATCGTCGTCGACTGATCGCTTCCTACGTCGTGATGGCGTCCGGCAGCCGGGAGGTGTAATGTCCGGCGCGCTCACGTAGCGGGGCTGGTACCGCGTGAGTCACAGGAGCGATCGCTCCCGTGAGGTGGCGCCGAGTTCGACGCCCTGAA
>JAHEDX010000014.1:3963-64154 GCA_024641005.1 Acidimicrobiaceae bacterium | reverse complement strand
GGCAGCCTTCTTGGCGGGGGCCTTCTTGGCGGGGGCCTTCTTGGCGGGGGCCTTCTTGGCGGGTGGGGCAGCCGTCTTGGCGGGGGCCTTCTTGGCCGCCGGACGTTTGGCCGCGGCCTTCGGGGCCGCCGGCTTCTTCGCAGCGGCCTTGCTCGCGGTCGTCTTGGCTGTCTTCTTCTTCGCAGCAACCATCTTCGGATGCACCTCCCGGCGAATGTGAACGCCGGACTCTATCCCGTCGGCGGGCGTTATCGGGGGTTATCGAGCGATACCGACCCGATCAGCCAGGCCGCGGATTCAGCTCGGCAAGCCGTTCGGCAAGCTGCTCGACAGTGATGCCCTCTATGTCGAACCGCTTGCTTCTGGACGCAGCACCGCCCACCAGTCGCACATGCCGCTCCCGGACACCGAGCATTCGGGCGAGCGCGGCGACGACCGCAGCGTTCGCAGCACCATCGACCGGCGGGGCGGATACCGCCAGTTTCGGTATGTCGCCGTACCAACCGGCGAACCCGGTACGCCGCGCACCGGGTTGGACGCGAACGTGCAGGCGGGCTGTCACATCTCCGCTCGCTCGACCACGACGACCGTGTCGTCGCTGTCGCCCAGCAGTGCATCGGCCGCGACCGCCAACGTCTCGCCCATCACCAGCTCCCGATGAGCAGCGAACGCCTCGACGGTTGCCTGCGGGCCAGTCACCGACAACCTGATCCGGTCACTCACGTCGAAATCTGCCTCGCGACGAGCCTGTTGCACCTGTCGCACGAGATCGCGGGCGACGCCCTCGCGCTCGAGCTCGGGCGTGACGACCGTGTCGAGCACGACGAGCCCTTCCGAGGACTTCAGCGTCGCCACGGCACCCTCGCCGGCCGACACCAGCCGGAAGTCGAACTCCCCCGGCTCGAGTTCGATACCTCCCACCGTCGCGAGATCACCGGCCACCGACCAATCACCGGCCTTGTGCGCCTTGATGACCTGTTGTGTCCGGCCTCCGAGCCGAGGTCCCAGCGTCTTCGGATTCAAGACCAATTCCTTCGAACCAAAGCGGTCGACCTCGGTGGTGAGCTCGACCTCCTTCACGTTGAGTTCATCGCGCAGGATGTCGATGTGGGGGGCGAGCAGGGCAGCGTCGGGCGTCGCCACGACGGCCCGGGCGAGCGGGAGCCTGACCCGAAGCCCCTCGGCCTTGCGTAGCGACAGCAAGGTCGAACAGGCATCGCGCAGCCGGGCCATACCCGCGTGCAGTTCGGCATCGAACGGAAACGTGTCGGCGCTCGGCCAGTCGGTGAGGTGCACGCTGTCGCGATCGGAGGTCTCGACACCCACGAGGCCTTCGTAGACGTGGTCGGTCACGAGCGGCAGTAGCGGCGCTGCCACCTGGCACAACGTGAGCAACGCGGTGTGCAGCGTGTCGATTGCATCCTGGTCGCCGCTCCAGAATCGGTCGCGGCTACGCCTGATGTACCAGTTCGTCAGCGTGTCCAGAAAGGACGCGACGGATTCACACGCGCCGTACAGGTCGTAGACGTCCATGCGGTCGGTCACACCGTCGACGAGCGCCCTGATCTCACCGAGCAGGTACCGATCGAGCACGTCGGTCTGGTCGGTTCGAAAGGAGCCCTGGCGATGCGCCGCGTTCGCATAGAGCGTCAAGAAGTAATACGCGTTCCAGAACGGCAGGATCACATGGCGCACCGTGTCGCGCATTCCGGTCTCGGTCACCGACGAATCGGCTCCGCGGAGGATCGGCGACGACAGGAGGTACCACCGGATCGCGTCCGCTCCATAGACGTCGAGCATCTCGTTCGGGTCCGGGTAGTTGCTGAGAGACTTCGACATCTTGCGGCCGTCGTCACCGAGCACGTTCCCGTGGCTGACACAGGCCGAGAAGGCCGGTCGGTCGAACAGCGCCGTGGCCAACACGTGCATCGTGTAGAACCATCCGCGCGTCTGACCGATGTATTCGACGATGAAGTCACCGGGATAGTGGTGCTCGAACCAGTCGGCGTTCTCGAACGGGTAGTGGACCTGGGCGAACGGCATCGACCCGGACTCGAACCAACAATCGAGCACCTCGGGCACACGCCGCATCATCGATCGCCCCGACGGGTCGTCGGGGTTGGCGCGCACCAGATCGTCCACCGCCGGCCGATGCAGGTCGGTCACGTCCACGCCGAAGTCACGACGCAGCTCGTCGAGCGAGCCGTACACGTCGATCCGTGGGAAGTTGGGGTCATCGCTCTTCCACACAGGGATGGGCGAACCCCAGAATCGGTTGCGGCTGATTGCCCAGTCACGAGCATTCTCGAGCCATTTTCCGAAGCTTCCGTCCTTGATGTGTTCGGGCACCCACGAGATCTGCTGATTGAGTTCGACCATGCGGTCACGGAACTCGGTGACCTTCACGAACCACGACGAGATCGCCCGGTAGACGAGGGGCTGGGCACACCGCCAGCAGTGTGGATACGAGTGGTCGTAGCTGTCGTGGCGAACCACGACGCCCTGATCCTTCAGATATCGGATGACGTGCGGGTTGGCATCGAAAACGTGCTGGCCGACCCAATCGCTGACTTCGGCCGTGTATTGGCCGTGTTCGTCCATGGGGCACACCGTCGGGATACCCACGGCGTTGCACGCCGTTTGGTCGTCCTCGCCGAATCCAGGGGCCATGTGAACGACACCCGTGCCGTCCTCGGTCGACACGAAGTCCGCGCCGAGTACCTGGAATGCGTTGGGTGTGTCGTCGAAGTAGCTGAACAGCGGTTCGTAGCGGCGACCGATCAGATCGGCCCCCTTCACCGTTGCGATCGGCGTGGCAGCCGCGAGTTCCTTCTCGTAGGCGCCGAGACGCGACTCCGCGAGGATGTAGCGCTCGCCGTCCTCCTCGAGCACCACGTAGTCGATCTCGGGGCCGACGGCGAGCGCCAGGTTCGACGGCAGGGTCCACGGTGTCGTCGTCCACGCCAGGATGCGCTCGCCCGTCTCGAGCCGGAACCACACCGTCAGTGCCGGGTCCTGGCGATCGCGGTACACGTCGTCCATGCGGGTCTCGGTGTTGCTGAGCGGAGTCTCGCACCGCCAGCAGTACGCCAGCACCCGATACCCCTCGGTGAGCAGGTCCTTGTCCCACAAGGACTTGAACGCCCACATGACGCTTTCCATGTAGTCGAGATCGAGCGTCTTGTAGTCGTTGTCGAAGTCGACCCACCGGGCCTGGCGGGTGACATAGTCCTCCCACTCCTGGGTATACCTCAACACGCTCGACCGGCATGCGTCGTTGAACCTTGCGATGCCGTACTCATTGATCTCGGGATGGCCGGAGATGCCGAGCTCTTTCTCGGCCTGGACCTCGGCCGGCAAGCCGTGGCAGTCCCACCCGAACCGGCGCTCGACACGTCGGCCTCGCATTGTCTGATACCGCGGTACCGCGTCCTTGACATACCCGGTCAGCAGGTGCCCGTAGTGCGGGAGACCGTTGGCGAACGGCGGTCCGTCATAGAACACGAACTCGTTGTCGCCGTTGACGCCTGCCTCGCGCTGATCGATCGAGCGCTGGAACGTGTCGTCACGAGACCAACGGTCGAGCATCGCTCGCTCGATCTCCGGAAGATTCGGATGTGACGGGACGGTTGGGTATCGGCTGCTGGCGTTCACGGCGGTGGCTCCTCGAGTTCGGCTGCCAGGGACGAGCCGGAGCCCGCGGTACCACCCTGCTTGCCGACCCCCACGGGGACCGACCGCTTACGTTCGCCAGCGATGACGGGCTGGACCCGTCCGGTTCTACTGAGCAGCCAGCTGCCGTTCTTCCGGAGGCTCGGAGGTGATGACCTCGTCAATGCCGATGGGGTGTGAGGCTATCGACCGCGAGGGTCAGTCGGACGATGGCTTGTCGCCGCGCGTCGGAAGCACCCCCGCGGCCGGAGTCTCGTCGTGGCCCGACAACAGATCGGCCAGCTGCACGTCGCTCGTCTGCAGGCCACCGATCGGTGTCTGCTCACCGCGGATCGGAAGCCCGTCGGTCGAGTCGAGCATTTCGCTGTCGTCGTCATCGGACGGCTGCAGGTCGGGCATGGGGAGCGGCTGCGTCTCACCCTGATCGATCGCGTCGGCAAGCTCTTGGACCCCTACGAACGGACCGGCCGCTTCGGGAGGCAAGAAGAGTTCCGCCGTGTCGTCGCCCGGTTCGTCGTCGGACGCTGACATCGCAGGTGGACGCACCTGGCCGAGACCTGCCGGAACGCGCTCGACGAGCGCCTCGATCTGCCGCGCTGCGCCGCGCAGGCGCTCACGCTGGTCGACGAGGAACTTCTCGAGTTGATCGACATCGCCGATGAGGAACTCGCGGCGCGCCTTGAGTGACTGCACCTCGTTCGCGGCAGCCTGTCGCTCGGCCTCACCGACTTTGCGCGCCTCACCTCGGGCTTCTTCGAGCAATCGCGCCGACATCTCCCGCGTCGAGTCGATGGTCGCTTCTGCCTCGGTTCGGGCGTCGTGCTTGATGCGTTCGGCCTCGGCCGTCGCCTCGGCCACGGTGCTGTCGGCCGTGCGTTGGGCCAGCACGAGGGTCCGCGAGATCGTCGCGGCCTCGTCGGCACTGACGTGCAGGCCTGTTGCCGATTCGTGGTCGGACGGCGCTGCGGCCTGGTCGGGCACTTCGGGCTCTTCGAGCGGCACGACGGGCGCCGGCGCCGCCGAGGCCGCTGCGCTCATCTCCTGCAGCCGGGCCACAGCAGCTCGGGCGCGGGCCTCCATGGAGGTCGCCTGTTGTTGCGCCAGCTCCAACGCGTCGGCCGCTTGAGCGAGAAAGGCGTTGACCTCGTCAGGGTCATAGCCCTTGCGTACCGTGCGAAATGAGGCCCCGGCGATTTGGGAAGGGGTGAGTTCCATGATCTCGCTCAGTCGTCGTACTCGTCTTGGCGGTGGCCGCGAGCCGGAGTGGGCTTGAGCAGGTAGACGCCGTTGGCGACCTTCTCCATCGAGCCGTCGAGGCCGTAACACAGGCCACTCGCGAAGTCGATCAGCCGACGGGCCACCTCGCGGTCGGAACCCTCGAGGTTCATGATGACGGGCTGACCTTCCTTGAACTTGTCGGCGACCTCTTGTGCTTGGTCGAACCGACGCGGTCGAACCGTCGCAGGTTCGGCGGAACCCGCACTGCGTTGAGGACGCGGTTGCACTCCGGAGTCGTCACGGTCGGCATTGCGACGAGCCTGTGACGGATCGAAATCGCGCGATGGAAACGTTGGTCGACTGGGCAAGGTGCGCACCACCCCTTCTGATCCAGGCTCGTCTCGCTGGCCCCGGCTGGGACGAACGTCGGGCTCGGGAGCACGACGACCGCGGGGCGCGGGCTCGTACTCCTCGTCGAGATCGTAATCGTCGTATGCGTCGTCAGGACCCAGACCGAGATAGTCCATCGTGCGCTTCCAGAAAGACATGCCGACTTCCTCCTTGCCGCGGAGCCTATCGTTCCTGGTCACGCCAGGCGGGGACAGAGCGCGAACCGAACAGTGCCGTGCCTACTCGGATCTGTGTACTTCCCTCCTGAACGGCCACCTCGAGGTCACCGCTCATGCCCATCGAGCACGAGCTGAGTCCCAACCGGTCGACCGCTTCGCGCACCGCACGAAAGCCGGAGCGCGCCGACTCCGGACCCCCGCTGGTCGGCCCGACCGTCATCAGGCCTTCGAGATCCAACCCGATCGACACCACGTGCTCGGCCAGCTCGTCGAGGCCCTCGATCGAACAACCGCCCTTGCCGGACTCACCTGCGGTGTCGACCTGGATCAACACTCTTGCCCCCGGTGCGCGCTTGGCGATCTCGTCGGCGATCCGCATCCGATCGACCGTCTCGTACACGTCGACGAGATCTGCAAGTTGGCGGACCTTGTTGGTTTGCAGCTGCCCGATGAAGTGGACCTCGATCGAGCCGTTGCATCGCTCGAGCACATCGCGCTTCGCGATCAGCTCCTGGGCATAGTTCTCGCCGATCGCCGTGCACCCGGCACCGACCGCCGCCTCGATCACTTCGGGCCCGAAGCCTTTGGTCACCGGCAAGATGGTGACGTCGTCTCCGCCACCTGCACGCAGGATGCGCTCGCGCACGAGCTCGAGGGCGGCCCGAACACTGGCTACATCCACAACCGTCACGACCCCATCTCAGCAGACCGGGAGGTCCCGGACCTGATCTGGGTCGAGCCCGATGAGCGCCATGCAGCGACGACATGACGTTGCGTGTCGCGGCGAACACGATGCGAATAGCCCCGGTGGCTGCAGCCCGTGCACCCCCCGATCACGTCGACGGGCACACCCTCGATTCGGCACGCCGAAGCGACTGCAGCCGGCACGTCGAGCGCCAGTTGACCGTCCCTCGTGCGACCTGCAACCTGCCCGAACCCATCGCCGACCCCCGCCGCGACGGCAGCGAGTTCGAGCGCACCGAACTCGTAGCAGCACGGTCCGATGGCCGGACCGAGCAACGCCAGTGCCACCGGTTCCCGGAATGCTCGGATCGCGGTCTGGATCACGCCGGACGCGAGCCCGCGCCAGCCGGCATGCACCACTGCGAATTCGCGGGTCGCTCCGACCAGCACGACCGGGGCGCAGTCACCGACCCAGCAACCGAGCACAGCACCCTCTATATCAGTGATCGCGACGTCACCCGGCTCACCATCGGCTGCACCGGGCGCGTCGACCCTGACCACGGTCACCCCGTGATGCTCGTCGAGCTGGGTCCATGGCAGATCGACGAACGAACGACGGCGGCTCTCGAGTTCGGAATACGGCACCTCGAGCCGGTGGAAGTCGCCATCGACACGCGTCGACGTCTTGACGCGTAGTTCGGAACCGCCGGCCAGCGCGATCGTGACCGTTGCGTCGTCGCTATTTGAGGAACGACGGGACATCGAAGTCGTCGTCGTCATCCTCGACCGTCTCGTCCGGTTCGGGTTCGGCGAACAACTCGGTGATGCGGCTCGAAGTCGCCGATCCACCGTTGCCGAGACGGAGGCCTCCGCCCGACGACGGGCTGTCGAGCCGATCGAAGCCGGCAGCGATCACGGTCACCTTGATCTCGTCGCCCATCTCGTCGTCGATGACCGTGCCGAAGATGATGTTGGCATCCTGGTGCGCGACCGCATGGATGATCTCGGCCGCCGCGTTCATCTCGAACAATCCCATACTGGACGGGCCGGTGATGTTGAGCAACACGCCCCGGGCGCCGTCGATCGCCGACTCGAGGAGGGGGCTCGAGATCGCCTGCTTGGCGGCAGACACCGCTCGATCGTCGCCGCTGGCCTGGCCGATGCCCATCAACGCCGAGCCGGCGTTGGACAGCACCATCTTGACGTCGGCGAAGTCAGTGTTGATCAGACCGGGCGTCGTGATCAGGTTGGTGATACCGGAGACGCCCTGCAGCAGCACTTCGTCGGCCATCTTGAAGGCGTTCAACACGCTCGTCTTGTCGTTGGCGACCGTGAGCAAGCGATCGTTCGGAATGACGATCAGAGTGTCGACCTTCTCCTTCAGACGCTGCACACCATTGTCGGCCTGGACGGCACGCCGACGTCCCTCGAAGCCGAACGGGCGGGTCACGACACCGATCGTCAGAGCACCAGCGTTGCGCGCGATCTCGGCGATGACCGGGGCAGAGCCAGTTCCGGTACCCCCGCCCTCTCCGGCGGTGATGAACACCATGTCGGCGCCCTTGACCATCTCTTCGATCTCGTCGTCGTGAGCTTCCGCCGCGGCTCGACCGACTTCGGGATCGCTCCCGGCGCCGAGACCGCGGGTGAGATCACGACCGATATCGAGCTTGACGTCGGCGTCGCTCATCAGCAGGGCCTGGGCGTCGGTGTTCACCGCGATGAACTCGACCCCCTTGAGGCCGGCGTCGATCATGCGATTGACGGCGTTGACACCGCCGCCGCCGACACCGATGACCTTGATCACGGCAAGATAGTTCTGGGGCGCGCCGGACATCAGTGGAACCTCCGTCGAGGGTGGCGATCGGTTTGTGCGGGTATGACGTGCTTGTGCTTCATGGGTATCGATCAGTGAGAGATGCCGGAGATCACCTTGACTCTCCGCGCGCCATCCTGGCACGTCACGCTCGCTGCGTGCGGTGATGCTAGCTCAGGAGAGGCCCGACACGGTGGGACAATCGATCCCGACGGCGCGTTTCGCGACCGCCCGTCGACGATCGAGACGATCGTCGACGCGACGTCACAACGTCACTTCATTGGTCGACACGTCGATCACGCCCGACTCCCCGACCCCTCCGACGGACAGCACCGTCTCGAGGCGCACGAGCTTGGCAAACAAATCGCGCGCCTCCCCGAATCTCACCTCGACGCCATCATCGAGATGCATCACCAGGCGAGACCCGTCGGCGGTGACCTCGATCATCACGACCCGCCCGCGGACCGACCCGGTCAGGTTCTTGGCGAGTTCGGATGCCGCCGCGTATCCACGGGGAGCGAACTCACCGGCCTCGAGATCAACCGGGTCCGGCCCACCCAGCAGCACGTAGGCAAACGGATAGTTGTCGATCACATCGAGGACCCGACCATCGCGATCGAGCACACGGAATCGCTGGTCGGGCCCCTGATACGTGGTCATCGCCTCGCGTTCGCGAATCTCGATGTACACGCCGTGCGGGAAGTCGGTGCGAACCCGGGCGACATCGACCCACGGAATCTCCTCGAGCTCACGCTCGGCGCGCTCGGTGTCGGCGAGCAGCGCCGGAGTCCCGACCAGGTCGTCGACCACGGCCTGGACCTGTTTCGGGTCGGCGTACACATTGCCCGTCAGATACACCTGGTCGGCCTTGATCGCGAACAGCGGTGAACCGACGACCGCGAGCACGCCGACGACCACGAACACGATCACCGCGACGAGCACCACCCATTTGAGTCGCTTGCGACCCTGGGCACGCTTGACGGCCACTCGCCGCTCGCGCATTCTCGGCTCGATGCCCCGGCGAATGTCCCGCTCGGACTCGGGCGCCAGGGCGTCGCCGGTGTCATCGTCCTGGATGAACACGATCGATCGCGAGCCCGACCGGTCGAGGCTGCCCTCGACATAGACCGCATCGGGAAGATCCTCGTCATCGATCGCGATCACCATTGAGCCGCCCTCGTCTGCAACGTCGGCGTCCCGGTCTGGCCCCAGCGGCGGCGCGGATACCGCCGCAGCCGCAGCAGGTGTCAGTTCATCGATGTGCACCGAGCCGTGGTAGTCGTCGATGCGGATGATTCGAGGTGCTGCCGGCTCGGGCTCGACGACCGGTTCCGCCTCGATGATCAGGATCTCTTCCGGGCCGGTCGGAGGTGGAGCCACCTGCGACGTCGAAGCACCGACCTGCGAATCGGTCATCGAGCTCTCCCCGGCAGCGATCCGACCGCCTGGGGGCGAGCCGTCGGTGGACCGATCGCCGCCGTACGGGCCCGACGCGGCGGCAACGCGCAGCTCATCCTCGGGGCCGACGGCCGGATCGGCGATGCCATGCGGGCCCGGCGACATCGGCTGCGTCGTGCCACCGTCCGACTCGTCAGGGTCGACCGCATCGCGGGCCTGCTCGGGAACCTCAACCACGTCGGCGAACGCCCGCTCGAGTTCGTCGAGCGCCGCCCGGTCAGGCTCGCGTTCGTGACCGCTCGAACCGTTCATGCCCGCCCGACCTCGACCTCGCTGAACGATGACGGGTCGGCGTCGTCGAATCCGACGAGTCGCACTTCGCTGCGCAGGCGATAGCCCGTTGCCTCCGCGACCCGTGTTCGCACGGCCTCCATGACGGCGCGCACGTCGTCTGCCGACCCGCCTTCGCCGGCCTGGATGAAGTTGGCGTGTTTCTCGGATACCCACGCCGACCCGATCCTGAACCCGCGCAGTCCGAGTTCATCGATCAACGCGCCGGCAGCAATCTCACCAGGCACCGGATTGACGAAGACGGAACCGCAGTTCTGACCCCCTGGCTGATGCTCGCGTCGCCAATGCACGACCTCCGCGATGTTCGCCTCCGCCTGCTCGCGTTCGCCGACGGCGAGCCGAAGCCGGGCTTCGATCACCACGGCAGACGGCGACAGCGACGATGCCCGAAATCGCAGTCCCAGCCCGTCGACGGGAATCGACTGCATCCCCGACCCCGGTTGGTTCATGTCGAACACGGACACGTCGACGAGGCACGCCGCCATGTCGGATCCGTGGCCGCCGGCGTTCATCCGAACGGCTCCGCCGATCGTGCCGGGCACGCCGACCGCCCATTCGAACCCCGTCAGACCAGCTGCGGCGGCGCGCCGGGCCAGCACCGGCAGCGCTACCCCGCCCCCCGCAGTCACCATCGAACCCCTTGGGGCCGAGCCCCCGGCGACCGAGGAAACGGCCGAGCTCGGCCCGAAGTCGATATGCCCGGCGAGATGAGCTATCGAGATCGCCACACCACGGAATCCCGCATCCGCGACGAGCATGTTCGACCCTCGACCGATCACGAGCACCGGCACACCGGTCTCGAGCTGTGCCTCGGCGACGGCGACCAGCTCGTCGAAACTCGACACGTCGACGAACAGGCTCGCGTTCCCGCCGACGCGGTACGTCGTCATGGACGCGAGCGGCGCGTTACGCACCAGGCTCCCACCAAGGCGTTCACCGAGCAGCGCGTCGGTCGCCGCCAGAGCGGAGGCGACATCGATCACTCGGCCGCTCCGCGCCGGGCCGACAACACCTCGTCGGGCAACGATGCGATGTCGCCGCACCCCATGGAAATACACACGTCGCCGTCCCGGACATGGCGTGCGAGATAGTCGACCAGATCATCTCGTCGCGGCAACCACACCACGCTGGTCTCGGGGTGGGCGTCGAGGACGGCGTTGACGACCAGCTTGCCGGTGACCCCGGGTATCGGTTCGGTGCCGGACGGGTAGATGTCGGTCAACACGACGACGTCGGCGACCTCGAACGCATCCGCGTACTCCTGCCACATCTCGGCCATCCGGTTGTAGCGATTTGGCTGGAACACCGCCACCGTGCGTTTCCACGCATCGCCGCTGTCGCGGGCAGCGCGCAGCACGGCGTCGATCTCGGTCGGTAGATGGGCGTAGTCGTCGACGAACGTCGCCCCGGCGTCGTGCCCACGAATCTCGAATCGGCGGGCGACGCCACCGAACTTGCCCAGCGCGTCGGCAGCGATGTGGGGATCGACCCCGAGCTCGACCGCCATCGCGAGCGCTCCGGTGGCGTTGACCACGTTGTGGTCGCCGCGCAGCGGGAGATGCACCGAGGCGAGCACCATTCCGTCACGCTCGACGTCGAAGCGGAACGAACCGTGGTCGGATCGCACATTGACGGCGCGCACGTCGGCCGACTCGCTCATGCCGTATGTCACCGTGTCGTGCCGTGCTGCCACTGCTGCCGATCGGGCATTGTCGGCACATACGACCTTCGGACCGGGGATCTGGGACAGATACCGGTCGAACGCCTCCTCGATGCCGTCGATCGTGCCGTAGTGGTCGAGATGATCGATGTCGATGTTGGTGAGGATGGTTCCGTGCAACGGGAGTTCGAGATGGGTGCCGTCGCTCTCGTCGGCCTCGACGACGAACCATTCACCGCCGGTCCACTGCGCACCGGTGCCCATGTCGTTGACATCACCGCCGATCACGAAGCTCGGCCGCATGCCGGCTTCGACCAGCATCAGCATCAGCATCGACGTCGTCGTCGTCTTGCCATGGGTGCCGGCCACACCCAACGACTTGGCCTGCGCACAGATCGAAGCCAACATCCCCGCACGGCTGAGCACTGTGACACCCAGCTTGCGGGCCTCATCGAGTTCGTTCAGGTCAGGTGCGATCGCGGTCGATGCGGTGACCGCATCACAACCGATCACGTGCGACCGCTGATGTCCGATGTGCACCGTGACACCCGCTGCGCGCAAGCGGTCGAGCACCTGCCGTTCTCGGATGTCGACGCCCGACACATGATGACCCATCTGGGCGAGAGCGAGCGCGACGGCGCTCATGCCTGGTCCTGCGGCGCCGATCACGTGGAGGCGCCGTGGAACCGACAGGTCGAGCGGCGCGAGCGGAACGGCGGGGGGTTCGATGACGGTACTCACGGCACCGCTCAGGCTAGTGGCACAGGTACGAGCGGTCGCGGCGCCTCAGCCGATGGGATCACCGTCGGGTCGCAACGGACTCGACGAGCCGCGCAAGCGCGCCGCTGCGATGCACCCCACCCATCTCGTACGCCTTCATCCCGAGCTCGCGGCGTTCCTGCGGGTCGCCGCGCAAACGGTCGAGCACCGCGCCCAGATCGTCGAGTTGGGCTTCGGGCAGATGGATCGCGGCACCCTGGTCGGACAACCATGTGACGTTCAGGGTCTGGTGATCCTCCGCCGACGCCGCCCAGGGCACGAGCACCGCCGGGGTGCCGGTGGCTGCGACCTCGTGGGCCGTGCTCGCTCCCCCACGCCCGACGAGGACGTCACATGCGGCGTACACGGCCGGCATGTTCGGTTCGTAGCCGATCGGCTGGTAGAGAACTGCTCCTGCTGCGTCCGACGCCGCAGGCGCGTACGCCAGGAACCGCTCGCCCGTCGCGTGACGGACCGCCAGCGCGCCATCGGCACGGTGATCGTCGAGATACGCCCAGATCGCCTCGTTGAGCGCTCCCGAACCCTGTGAACCTCCCATCACAGCGACGACGAACCGGTCGGCGGGCAATCCGAGCGCTCGTCGCGCCGCCACGCGATCACGGTCGCGGTCGACCTCGAGCACCGCTCGACGAACGGGCGCTCCGGTCAGCGATGCCCTCGGCAGGGGCGAGTTCGGGAAGGCGACTGCGCACGCCACCGCGCGCCTCGCCGCGAGCCGGCTGGCCCGGCCGGGCAACAGGTCGAAGCTGACGACCACCACCGGGATGTCGAGCTTGCGAGCCGCGAACACCGCCGGCATGCTCGCGTAACCACCGACGCTCACGACCACCTGGGGTCGCATCGTGCGGAACAGTGAGATCGCCGCCCTCCGCGCCCGCCACATCTTGGGAGCGAATCCGAGGTTCCGCCTCGACAGACTGCGTTGCAGGCCGACGACGTCGAAGAACGTGTGGGGAAACGGTGTCTCGGGCAGCAGGCGGGTTTCGATCCCTCGTCGAGCACCGATGTAGTGGATCGAGGCGGGGTCGTGCCCTCTGGCAACGAGCCCGTCGGCGACCGCCAGTGCGGGCAGTACGTGGCCCGCGGTCCCTCCTCCGGTCACGACCGCGAACACGTCACCGGTCTCGACGACGGGATCGCTCACTGTGACCGGACGGGTCGCGCTCGATGGGTCTTGGCGTCGCCCGTCGACGTGGCCGCCCTCGGAGCCGCGGTCACCACACGTCTGGCGACGTTGAGCAGGAGACCTGCGGCCACCATCGAGACGAACAACGACGTGCCACCTGCCGAGAAGAACGGAAGGGTCAGCCCGGTCACCGGCATGAGCCCGACGACGCCGCCCATGTTGACGATCGCCTGGACGCCGAACCACGCCGAGATCCCACCGGCGAGGATCAGACCGAACTGATCCGGGGCTGCCAGAGCCGTCTGGATGCCGAACCACACCAACAATGCGAAGCCACCGACGACCGCGACCGATCCGACGAACCCGAGTTCGTCGGCGATCACAGCGAAGATGAAGTCGCTGTGCGCGAGCGGCAGGTACCCGAGTTTGGAGTTGCTGCCGCCGATCCCCGAGCCCGTCATGCCCCCATTGGCGATGCTGAGCAGGCCCTGCCACGACTGCCACGCAAGATGTTCCTTGTTGCCCTCGATGTCGCGGAACGCAGCGAGGCGATTGAACCGCCGGGGATCGGAGAGGATCGCCAACAAGGCTCCGCTGGCCCCGATCAGGGCGATCGAGCCCACATGGGCGAGCGGTACCCCGGCGACGAGGCCGACGGCGAGCACGATCGAGGCGAGCACGATCGCCGACCCGAGGTCGCCCTGGAGAAAGCTCACGCCGGCGCAGGCGAACGCGACGACCGCGAGCGGGATCAGCCCGCGGCGCGGAACGTGCAGTTCGTTCTGGTGACGGGCGAACATGTCTGCCAGAAATGCGATCGCGGCGAGTTTGAGCACCTCTGACGGCTGGAACCCGACGGTGCCGAGCCGAACCCAGGAGTTGGCGTCGTTGATCGTCGCGCCCAGCCCTGGCACGAATGGCAGCATCATCGCTCCGGCAGCGAGCACCGCACCAGGAACGACGAGGGCGCGCCAGCGTTGGTACGGGACCTTCATGGCGACGAGCATGCCGACGAGACCGAGCCCCGCCCACATGAGCTGACGGTTGAAGATCGAGTACGGCGACGCTGCACCACCCACGTTGCGAGCAGAGGTCGCCGACAGCACCATGACGAGGCCGAGCATCACGAAGACCGCGACGATGACGACGATGACGTAGTACACGCCGGGCGTCGGTCCGAGCTGTTCGAGTGCCCGGGGCTGCGCGATCTGCACTGCGCGGCGAGATGGCTTGGCCCGTCGGGGATTCGTCCGTTCGCCCGCCTTGGCGTCGCGGTTGAGCCGTTCGAGTGCCGCTTCGCGTCGCGCTCGAACGTCTGACGAACCGGACAGGGGGTTCATGGTGAGCGTCATGCTGTGGTCTCCATCGGTGCAGTGGTGCCGGCGGGGGAGCTCGGGTCGGCCTGAGCGTCGACCCTGCCAAGGTGTTCGAGCACGAGCCGACGGAAGTCGTCGCCTCGTGCCGGGTAACCCGTGTACCAGTCGAAGCTCGCGCATCCCGGCGAGAGGACGACGGCGTCGCCAGGGAGCGCACTGGACGCCGCCTGCTCGACCGCTTCGCGCATGTCGTGGGCATCCATGACGGTGGTGATGCCGTCGAACACAGCGTGGATGTCAGGCGCGGCCTCGCCGATCGCGACCACGACCCGCACCCTGTTCGCGTGCTCCCCCATCGGAGACAAGTCGACGCCCTTACGACTCCCGCCAGCGATCAGCACCAACGAGTCGAAGGCTCTGATCGCGGTCGAGGCGGCGTGCGGCGTGGTCGCCTTCGAGTCGTTGAACCAGTCGACGCCGCCGGCAGACCCGATCGGTTCGAGCCGATGTGGGGGCGCCTCGAACGTGGCGAGCGCCTGAGCGATCGCGGCCGGCGAAGCCAGACCCGTCTCGAGGACGAGCGCCGAGGCGGCCAGGGCGTTGGTGATGTCGTGTGGCAGACGGCGGCGCATCACGGACATGTCGGCGATCGGCCCGTACGGACCGGTCAACACCGTTCCCGCCAGGTGATAGTCGGCGCCCGAGACGCCGAATGTTCGATGCCGTGCAGGTGCGCGTTCGAGTTCTTGCATCACGATCGCGTCATCGACGAAACCGATCGCTGTGTCGGTGGGTGCCTGCAGTCCGAAGATGCGCGCCTTGGCCGCCACATAGGTCTCCATCGATGCATGCCAGTTGAGGTGGTCGGGCGCCAGGTTCAGCCACACGGCTGCATCGGCGCGGAATTCTTCGGTCCAGGCGAGCCGGAAGCTCGTGCATTCGACGACGAACGCGTCGAGATCGGATTCGAGCACATCGACCAGAGGCACATCGGTATTTCCGAGCGCAGCGGTGCGGATACCGGCGGAGCGCAGGATCGCAACCGTGAGTTCGGTCGTGGTGGTCTTGCCGTCGGTCCCGGTGATCGCCAGGATCGGCCGGGGGCCGCCCGGACGCTCCTGCTCCCACCGGTAGGCCAGCTCGATCTCGCTCCGAATGGGAACACCGGCGTCGACAGCGGCAGCGATCAGCCCATGGCGCTCTGGCACGCCCGGGGCCGGAGAGATCACGTCGAACCCACGGACGAACTCAGCAAGGTCGACTGGCAGGTATGACACCTCGATGCCGAGTTCGGTCGCTCGGTCACGCTTTGCGTCGTCGATCGCGTCATCGGTGGCGACGACGTCGTACCCGTGCCGTTGCAGGGCGCGAACGGTGGATGCCCCCGTGATTGCCAGACCGTGGACGAGGGCTCTCACGATCCGCCTACGACCCTCGTGTAGTCGGCGATGAAGATCGCCAGCGCGCTGGCGACACAGATCGCCGAGATCAACCAGAAACGAATGATGACCGTTGTCTCGGGCCAGCCGGCCAACTCGAAGTGATGATGGATCGGTGACATTCGGAACAGTCGCCTCGTCCGACCTGATGCCTTGAACACTCCCATTTGGATGGCGACCGACCCGGCCTCCATCACATTGATGCCACAGATCAGGATCAAGAGCAGATGCGTGTCGAGTGTGAGCGCGAGAAAGGCGAGCGCCGAGCCGATACCGAGGGCTCCGACATCGCCCATGAAGATCCGAGCAGGAGCCGCGTTCCACCAGAGGAAGCCGAGGCAGGCGCCGGCGAAGCCGGCCGCCATGACGCCCATGTCGAGCGGATTGACCACGGCGCTGTAGACATCGGGATTTCGGAACGACCAGTACGCGATGATCATGAACGCGCCGAATCCCATCAGCGCGGAACCGCCGGCGAGGCCGTCGAGACCATCCGTGACGTTGACGGCGTTGGTGGTCGCCCAGATGATGGTGCCGGCCCAGAGCACCCAGACCACCGCCGGCACTTCGAACCCCAGGTCTCCGGCTCGGACGAGCGAGATCGACTCGTCGATGCCAGTGGTCGCGACAAGCCACCAGGCGAGCCCGAAACTCATCAACATCGTGAGGTAATTCTTCTGCTTCCAGAAGATGCCCCGGTTGTGCCGCTTGCGAACCTTGATCCAGTCGTCGAGGAAGCCCATCAGCGACATCGCGAGGATCCCGACCCAGACGATCATCGCCTGATCGGAGAACGCGATGTTACGGACATGAGCGACGATCCAACCGATGAATGCGGCGACGACGATCGCGATACCGCCCATCGTCGGGGTTCCTTGCTTGAGCATGTGGTGTTCGGGTCCGTGGTCCTCCTTGCCGAGGATCGGCTGTCCCTGTCCGCGACTACCGAAGAAGACGATCAGATATCGGGTACCGAACAGCGAGATGAGGGTCGAGATCGCGCCGGCGATCATCACGGCGATCATGACATCGTTCCCTCCGGATCGGAACCGGCAGCACACGCCGCGGCTCGTCGAGCGAGCAGCTCTCGGGCGACCGCACGATCGTCGAACGGGCGGATCTCGTCACCGATCGTCTGCGTGGTCTCGTGCCCCTTTCCAGCGATGACGACGACGTCGCCTGGCTGAGCGGCACCGATCGCCAACGCGATCGCGGACCGGCGATCGATCTCGACCACCACGGACTCGCGATATCTGGGGTCGATACCCCCCGCGGCAGCATGCACGATGGTCAGAGGGTCCTCGTGGCGCGGATTGTCGCTGGTGATCACGACGAGGTCTGCGTTCTCGGCGGCGACGGCACCCATCAGCGGGCGCTTGTCGACATCGCGGTCTCCACCACAACCGAACACGGCGATCACGCGTGCACGCCCAGCGAGGTGGCGTGCCGAACCGAGCAACTCCTCGAGCCCGTCGGGCGTGTGGGCGTAGTCGACGACGACGGCGAACTCGTCGCGTGCGCTGTCGGACACCACCTCGAACCGGCCCGGTACCGGAGGGCACTCGGCCAAGCCCTGGATCGCGGTGTCCGTGTCGATCCCGAGCGCGGCCGAAACGGTCAGCGCAGCAAGGGCATTCATGAGGTTGAAGCGCCCACCGATCGGCAGGCTCACTGGGCGTCCCCTCCATGTGAACGTCAGTTGATCGACGCCGATTTCGACATCGTCGGCCTCGGCGCGACTGAATCCGATCATGTCGATCGTCGCCGCATCGAGCACGAGCCGACCGTACGGATCATCGAGGTTCGTGACACCGATGTCGCACAGCCCGGCACTGAACAGCGACGCCTTCGCGCGAAAGTACGCCTCCATCGACACGTGTAGGTCGAGGTGGTCCCGACCGAGGTTGGTGAACACACCGACGTCGAATCGTGTGCCGGCGACACGATGGAGCGCGAGAGCGTGCGACGAGACCTCCATGACCACTGCGTCGACCCCTTCGCTCACGAATTCGGCGAGTCGGCGTTGGAGGTCTGGTGCCTCAGGCGTCGTGCGCACTCCCGACAAGGTGCCGATCTCGCGATCGTGGAGTCCTGCGGCACGCAGGATCGCACCGATCATGTGGGTCGTCGTGGTCTTGCCATTGGTGCCGGTGACACCGATCATCCGCATCTTGCGTGCCGGATCGCCGTGGACGGCAGCGGCTGCATGCCCCATCGCGCGACGCACGTCGGTGACGACGATCTGTGCGATGTCGAGCGACAACGGGTGGTCGACGAGCAGCAGGCCTGCACCCCGATCCACGGCGTTCGCCGCATAACTGTGACCGTCGTGGTGCTCACCTCGCACGCAGGCGAAGGCCCAACCCGGCTGTACCTCTCGCGAGTCGTGGGTGAGGTCGTGCAGCTGTGCATCGGCCGTACCGATGACCTGGATCAACAGCTCTTGCGGGATCGAGTTCGCGAGGCCCTGCGACGTGACGGTCATCTGGATCACGCTGCCGGGCATGCTGCAGAGTCGGGCGGTGGCTGGATGCCGCGCTCGTGCACGATCGTCGGCGCGAGGTGGGCGAACACCGGGGCGGCCGCCGTGCCACCGAAGCGGTTGATGTCACCAGCGGGCGGTTCGTCGATCGAGACGAGGACGGTGATCTGAGGATCCTCTGCCGGAAAGAAGCCGACGAAGCTGGCGTAGTAGACCGGATCGCCGTTCTCGTCGAAGTATGTGCCGTTGGGCTGTGCCTTGAGACCGGTGCCGGTCTTGCCTGCGACACTGAAGTTCTCGATGCCCTGCTGGGCCCGTTCGCCCGTACCACTCGGATCGCACACGACCGCCCGCATCATCCGTTGGACTTCCTCGGCGATCTCCGGACGAACCACTTCACGTGTCTCGGACGGCTCTGCAGGGGTGACCTCGCCATCCTGGCCGACGGTTCCGAGTACCAGTCTCGGAGCGACATACGTGCCGTCATTGGCGATGGTGTTCACGGCAGACACGAGCTGGATCGAGGTGCTGGAGAGCCCCTGGCCGTATGCCACCGTGACGCGTTCCGAGCCCCACAGGTCACTCCAGTGCTTCAGGATGCCCGCTGATTCACCCGGGAAGTCGAGCGCCGACTTCTGGCCGAGCCCGAAATTGTGCATGTATTCCCAGTGCACCTCACGCCCGGTCGCTTGTTGCACGTCGATCGTGCCGATGTTGGACGACTCGACGAGTATCCGCTCGACGGTCATCTCGGTGTCGGGGTGTTCGTGCGAGTCCTTCAGGAGATCATCGGCGTACTGGCGGCGCCACGGCACGACGAAGGTCGTGTCGGGGGTGACCGCGCCCTGGTTGAGCCCCGCTGCGATGGTGATGACCTTGGCGACCGACCCGGGTTCGTAGGCGTTGACGGCCGCGAAGTTACCCGAGGTGATCTCGACGACGTCGTCCGCGTTCCGCACGGCCGAGGCCATCGCGTAGATGTCGCCGGTGTGGGTGTCCATCACGATGATCGTGCCCGACTTCGCGATGAGCTCGTCGACGCGGTCACGCAGCACGTTCTCGGCAGCGAACTGGATCGACCGATCGAGGGTCAGGATCAGGTCGTCACCGGGGACGGGAATCGCTGTCGTGTGTTCGGTCCCCGGAATGGACCGGCCCTTCGGCGCGACCTCCTTGCTCAGTTCGCCCGGTGTGCCGGTGAGTGTCCCGTCGTACTGCTTTTCGAGGCCGGCGATCCCGACACCGTCGATGTCGGTCAGACCGATGACGCTGAGGCCGACGACCCCGCCCGGCAGCACCCGCTTGTCCTCTTCGTCGACGTTGACACCGGTCAGGCGCAGGTTGGCGATCTGATCCCCGAGGGCGCGGTCGACCTCGCGACGGATGTACACGAAGCCGCGGTCCTTGGCGACGAGCTCGTCGTAGAGGTCTCGTGTCTCGGCGTCGTCGAGGCCGAGGAACGACTGCATCAGTCGGGCGGTTCCGGCCTCGTCGGTGACGAGCTTCGGGTTGACACTGATCGAGTAGGCGGGCACGGACAGGGCGAGCTCTTCACCATTGCGATCGAAGATCGTGCCGCGGTCCGCAGGCAATGGCGTCGTCCGGCTCCATTGTGCGGCGCCGGCGCTGCGGAGCGCTTCGCCGCCTGCGGACTGGATCTTGCCCACCTTGAACAGCACCGCTCCCAGGACGAACAGGAGCACCACGAGCAACAGTTTGAGCCGCACGGGCGACTTGCCGAGACCGAGCAGATCCCGGCGCGGTGGTACGACGTGCCGATTGCCCAGGATGCGTCGCCGAGGGGTCTTGCGCTGCCCCGCACGGTGTTGCCGCGACGTGGATGACGGTGCGTCGCTGAACTTGAGTTCGCGTCGCCGGCGCGCCGAAGAAGCCGCCGGCGTCTGGCTTGATCGCCGTGGTGCCGGTGACGGAGCCCGTGACGGTGTCCCTGGGCGCGTCGTGGTGCGTCCAGTCGCTGACCGTGACCTCGCTGACCGTGATCCCGCTGACCGTGACCCCCTTGGGTCCCCGGAGCCCGCTCCACGGGCGCTGATCGAACGTGTGTCAGCCGTACGGGCGCCAGCCGTGCGCCGCCCTGTCGTGCGCTGAGTCGCTGTTCTCGCACCCGGGGCGCGTTGCACCTTCGGCGCGGTCCGGCGAATCGGGCGAGGCGGCGGGGTCCGGCGGCTCACGGCGCTTCGGCGCTGACTGCCTTGACCAAGCGGAACTGGTCGAGCGGTTCGAGCCGAGCGGTGGAGCCGACGACGATCTCGTCGTCGATGGGCACCTCACCGGTGCGCGCGATGGTGACTGCGAGCACCATCGGATCGACGGTGATGAACTCGCTCTCGTCGCCTGGGCGCATGCCCAGCGCGAGCGCCTCGCCGGACAACCGCGTGAGCGAGCGTAGATCCGCACGCTGCGCTCGAAGCAGGTCGAAGTCCTCCTGCGCCTGGCGAACCGAGCGCTCGAATCCGTCGATCTCGAGTTGACGTTCGGCGATGCGAGTGTGCAGGTAGACGGCTCCCATCATCACGCCCGAGACCAACACCGTCAATCCGATCGCGAAGCGGGCCACGCGGCGTCGGCCCGGCACCACCGCGAGCCGGTTCGGACGGATCGAGAGAGGTCGTGTCGCTGCGACGTGTCTCAGCGGGATGGCCATCAGCGCGTCCTCGATTCGGTCGGTTCGATTTTCTCGGCGACCCGGAAGCGGGCCGACGCCGCGCGCCGATTGCGTTCGCTCTCGTCGTTGGATGGCCGTTTCGCGACGCCCCGAACGATGCGGACGGTCTGCACCGCTCCACACACGCAGGGCAGTTCGGGTGGGCATTCACAGCCACCGGTCTCTGCGCGACGGATCCGGTCCTTGACGATCCTGTCTTCGCCCGAGTGGTATGCCAGCACCGCCAGCCGCCCCCCTGGGGCCAGAGCATCGATCGCCTTGTCGATCGCTTCGGGCAACGCGTCCAGTTCGCCGTTGACTTCGATCCTGATTGCCTGGAACGTTCGCTTGGCCGGGTGGCCACCCGTGCGGCGAGCCGGGGCCGGGATCGCACTCGTGACGATTTCGGCGAGCCGGGTCGTGGACTCGACGGGCCTGGCGGCGACGATCGCCCTGGCGATACGTGAGGCGAAACGCTCATCGCCGTAGCGGCGGATGATGTGGGCCAACTGTTGCTCGGCATATCCGTTGACGACATCGTCTGCCGACCAAGGAGCGTCGCCGTCCATTCTCATGTCGAGCGGGCCGTCGTTGCGGTACGAGAAGCCTCGCTCGGCTCGATCGAGCTGGGGTGACGAGACGCCGAGGTCGAAGAGCGCGCCGCTCAGCTGTTCGATCGAGTGCGCAGCCATCGCTTGATCGAGATCATCGAAGCGGCATCGGTGGGTCATCACACGGTCTCCGAATCGATCGAGGCGCGACGTTGCCGCCGCCAGCGCGTCCGCATCGCGGTCGAGACCCAGAATGCTGACGTCGTGACGGGCCTCGAGGATCGCCTCGCTGTGGCCACCGCCGCCCAGGGTCGCGTCGACGATCACACCGGCGGGCACCGAGCGGAACGTGTCGACGATCTCGTCCTTCATCACCGGGTCATGAGAGAAGGCTGCGTCGGTCACGAGTCCTCCTCGTCGTTCCAGACGCGACCGGGCTGCACGATGACGTCCTCGGTGCGGATCCGCTGGTAGCGCGACGGCCGCCACACCTCGAGCTTGTTGAGAGCGCCGGCTATCACCGCTTGCCCGCTGGAGGTGATACCGGCGTGTTGACGTGACACCTCGTCGAGCGTGATCCGGCCCTGCTTGTCGATCGACGACACCGATGAGCTGACGCCGAAGGCTCGCAGCGCGGATTCAGGGGCTTCTCCGCGTCGGACTCGTTCCTGCAGCTCGGCAACCTCCGTCTCGAACTGCGCAACGGACGTGATCGAGACGAATCCCTCCGGGTGGCAACGCACGTAGCAGCGTGCGCCGAGATCCTCACGGAAGTCGGCGGGCAACGCCAAACGGCCGTTGCCGTCGACGCTGCGGTCGTATTCACCGACGAACACGTTCGTGCCAGACCTTCCGGATCAATCCCACTGCCTGCCTCGCCACCACGAGTGGTGACACGAGAACGGCGGGTGCGTCCTCGTGATCGGCAAGTATGGTCGATCCCGCTCTCCAATATCAACCATTTCGCCCCATTTGCCCCCATATTTCCCCAAATGGACACGAGGATGGCGATGATCCGGTCAGTGGTGGTGCTCGGGCATTCGCGCGTTACGCGCGAATCAACCAGCATGCAGCTCGGAGGAGAGCTCGGCCGCGAGCGCAACAGCGACCGCTTCGGCATCGAGCATCGGCAACGTGGCGGGCTCGACCAGATCGACCGGGGGCAGATCACCGACGAACAGCCGAGCGAGCTCGCTGGTCACCGGCGCTCGATACACCAAGCCCTGCACCCGTATACCGAGCCGCGTCCGCCGTTGGCTGAGCCCGACGAGCTTGCGCCCCCCGAGCGACACCTCCCCCGGCCCGAGGCCGGCGAAACAGACGAGACGCGACCAAGCGGTGTCGACCATCCCGCCACGGTGGACGGTCAGGCGTCGATCGGGGCCGATGGGATCCCCGTCCACAGCCGACGTCGTGAACGGCGCCACCGCTGCCGACCAACGTTCACCGACCCACACCATCGATGCCCGAACGTCACCGGGAGCGAAGCCGTGAGGCAGGACGACGTCGATCCAGACGATCGCCTCGGGGCGCACGATCAGCGCGCCGCCACCGGACCGTCGCCTGACCACATCCAGGCCGGCTGACGCGGCGGCCACCGGGTCGACCATGCCGAGCGATTGACGCGAGCCGAGGATGATCGATGCATCGTTGACATCGCACCACCACACCTGAGGCTCCGGCGCCGAGCGCTGCCCCGGACCACCGGAGAGTGAGAACGGATCGAGCGAGTGCAACTCGGCGGCACTCCCCCGCTGACGGACCACCTCGACCACGACGCAACGCTACCCACCCCACACCCGGGACAAGCCTGCGGCACCCCTGCTCGCCGAAACGGACCATCCCCAGGCGGTCAGCCGGCGATCGCCAGATACGGCTTCCAGGTATCGGGGACGAAGCTGCCGCCCACCACGATCCATGCGGTCGCCCGCGGTGCACGGCAGGGCCGGATCAATCGCATGCCGGCCTCGTCGGGTGTTCGGTCTCGCTTTGCGCTGTTGCACGGACGGCACGCTGCTGCCAGGTTGTCCCAGACGTCGCGCCCGCCGCGCGAACGCGGCACGATGTGATCGATCGAATCGGCACGGCTTCCGCAGTACTGGCAGCGATAGTCGTCGCGGGCGAAGACGGCCCGTCGCGATACCGCTGCAATCCGGCGCCGAGGCGCCTTGACCATGTACCTCAACCGAATCACGGCCGGGCTGGCCATCGTGAGCGTCGCGGATCGCACCAGAGCGTCGTCGGCCTCGACCAGTTCGGCCTTTTCGGCGATCAGCAGACAGATCGCCCGCCGGGACGACACGATGCTGAGCGGCTCGTAACTCGCATTGAGTACGAGGGCCCGCCGCACGACTCAGCGAGCCTCGGATGGTCGCGCCGGCATGGCTGTCGCCCCTGAAGGTTGCGACATGGCCACGATCAGCCCGTTCTCACCCTCGAGTGATCCCATTCCCGGCACCACAGGAGATAGTTCAGCACATCTCGGGGATCTGGTGCTCGATCGGCGTCTCCGTATTGGGTCAGCATTCGAAACCGCAGATAGTCACCCGAAGGCACCGGGAGGAATGGCCTTCGATGCCACCAACCTGGCGTGGCTGTTCGGCGGGCCTGGCGCACCGCGGTGATCCACAACGACGGGCGACCGGCAACGGCGATCACGACCCTGATCATCTCGCCTCGTTTCCTCGACGACGTGCCACGCTCGCTTCAGCTCCGCTCGGTCATTTCGGACGAGGTTCCTTCGGCAGGCCGAGCACCATCTCACCCATGATGTTGCGTTGCACCTGCGACGAGCCGGCGTAGATCGTGCCGGCCCGCGCGTTCATGAACGTGTTCACCCACGAGGCCGAGGAATTCGGCGCGCCGGCGTCATCGGTTTGGAATGCCGACGACGGGCCGCGACCGGTGGGTGTCATCGCGTCGGCGCCCAGGATGTCGACACCGAGTTCGGTCACGATCTGGTGGTACTCGCTCCAATACAGCTTGGAGATCGCCGCATCGGGTCCGGGATGATGCCCCTGCACGAAGCGCGTCAGCACCCGCATGCCGTTGTACCGCATGATCTGAACCTTCGAGTAGGCCCACGCCAGCTTCTGGCGAACGATGGGATCCTCGGTGACGCCGCGCTCTTTGGCCAGCAGGAACAGCCGGTCGACCTCGGCCTGGAACCGGATCGGCATCGTCGCGGCGGCCTCGCCCCGTTCGAATCCCAGCAAGGTCATGGCGACCCGCCAACCGTCGTTCACTCCGCCGACCACGTTCTCCTTCGGGCAGGTCGCGTCGGTGTAGAACACCTCGTTGAACTCGCTCTCGCCCGAGATCATCTTGATCGGGCGCACCTCGATGCCGGGTTGACGCATGTCGACGAGCAGGAACGAGATGCCCTTGTGCTTCGGGGCGTCGGGATCGGTCCGGGCCAGGGTGAAGATGTGATCGGCAAGGTGCCCCGCGGAGGTCCAGATCTTCTGACCGTTCAACACCCATTGATCTCCGTCGAGATCGGCCTTGAGGCCCACGTTCGACAGATCGGACCCGGCGTTGGGCTCGCTGTATCCCTGGCACCACGTGTCCGCCCCCGACAAGATACGAGGCAGGTAGTGCGCCTTCTGCTCGTCGCTGCCCTGCAACAGCAACGTGTTGCCGAGCATCTGGATGCCGAACACGTCGTTGGGGCCACCGCTGGGAACGCCAGCCTTCGTGAACTCCTCGGACAGGATGACCTGCTCGAGCGGCGACAGTCCTGCGCCGCCGTACTCGACGGGCCATCCGGGGGCGAGATAGCCCGCTTCGTAGAGCGTGCCCCGCCAGTCGGTGACGAAGTTGTGCAGAGCGTCTCCCTCGAGCTGGCCGATACCTCCCCAACGAGCGGGGAGCTTCTCGGCGAGGAACGCCTGCACCTTCTGGCGGTAGGCCTCGGCATCTGCTGAGTAGGTCGGCTGCATTCACGTGACCTTACAGGCCAGGTTACCGACGGGTAGAACCGTCGACCGCGCCCGTGCCGGCCCCGCCGACCTCGCGATCCGGTACACCTGCAGACGTCACCGGCGGCGTCGATGGCGGCGTCACGGGCGGCGGCTTGTGAGACGCCCGCATCTGGGCCGCGGCGGACGCGATCTCCTCGGGTGAACGGTCTGCCTCGGCGTGCCTCGCGACCGCTGCAGCCGCGACCAGCGGCCCGACACGACCAACGCTGGTGTCGCGCACCCGAAGCGAAGCGAGATGGCCCAGACCGGACCGCTGGTCGAACTCTTTGGCCAACGCATCGAAGAAAGGGGCGCCGAAGACCGACGGGACCACCCCACCGATGACGATGTCGGCGACATCGAGCATGGCGGCGATCGAGGCGCAAGCACGAGCAACCATGATGCCGGTGCGCTCGATGATCGCCGGCGGGGTTCGCCGCAGGTCGCGGCCCGTGCTGGCCTCGATTCCCCTCGCCCCCGCGTACACCGTCAAACAGCCCACCGCACCGCATGCGCACTCGGCGCCACCGGGTTCGACGATCAGGTGTCCGAACTGGCCGAGGTTTCCCGTGAGCCCTTGCGCCAGCCGCCCGTTCACGACGAGTGCACCATCGACGTCGTCGCCGAGCACCAAGGTGGCCAGTTGCTGCCGGTCCGGCGCAAGGCCCGCCGATTCGCCACACCACAGCTCGGCGAGCGCCAAGCCTCTGCCCGAGGTGTCGACACTGACGGGTAGACCGGTCACTTCTGCCAGTTCCCTGCGAATCGGAAAGTCGTGCCACATCGGCATCCCCACCGGCTTCATGGCGCCGGTACCTCGGTCGATCGGGCCGGGGCATGTCACGCCCACCGCGGCGGGCACGACATCGCCCGAGTTCGCCGCCAACACCCGCTTCACCAACTGGGTCAGGCTCGGCCACACATTGCGCGCCGGTGTCGTGAGACGATCGCGCACCACCACGTTGCCGTCACCGTCGAGCACCCCTGCCGCCAGCCGACTCGGGCCGAGATCGATGGCGAGGTATCCGAAGGTCACGAACACGCACGGTACCTTGGCCGAGCGGGCTCCGTCCGAGTCCGCGGGACGCCGTGACCTCATAACGTCTACTGTTGCGCTCCGTGACGGACACTGCAGCGGCGGCCTCCACGTTTTCCAACCTGTTCGAAGGCATCGTCGACAACATCGCGACAGTCGTCCACGGCAAGCGTGACTCGATCGAGTTCGCCGTGATGGCACTGTTGGCGGAAGGTCACCTGCTGATCGAGGACGTCCCAGGTGTGGGCAAGACCAGCCTCGCCAAGGCGCTCGCCGGTTCGATCGATTGCAGCTGGAAGCGGGTGCAGTTCACCCCGGACCTGTTGCCGACCGACCTCGTCGGCGTCAGCGTCTACGAACGCTCGAACGAGCAGTTCCGATTCACTCCTGGGCCCCTGTTCGCCAACATCGTGCTTGCCGACGAGATCAATCGCGCGTCACCCAAGACACAGTCCGCCTTGCTCGAGGCCATGGAGGAACGCCAAGTCAGCGCCGACGGCACGACCTATCGACTCGAACCTCCGTTCATGGTGATCGCGACGCAGAACCCCGTCGAGCAGGAGGGGACCTACCGGCTTCCGGAAAGCCAGCTCGATCGCTTCTTGTTGCGCATCTCCCTGGGATATCCCGGCCGTACCGCCGAGATGGCGATCCTCGATCTGCAGGGCTCTTCGGACGCGCTGCGCGAGCTGCGACCCGTGGTATCGACTCCGGAGGTGTTGTCGATGGTGCAGACGGTCAAGAGCGTCTACCTCGCTGCGGCACTCAAGTCGTACATGGTCGACATCGCCGAAGCCAGCCGTCGGCACCCGGCGATCGAACTCGGTCTGTCTCCACGCGCCACGCTGCAACTCTCGGCTGCCGTACGCAGTTATGCAGCCGCCAAGGGACGCGAGTACGGCACACCGGACGATGTCAAGGTCGTGGCGCCCGCTGCGCTCGCCCACCGGCTGCTGTTGCGCGCCGGCAGCAACGCTCGTACGACCGCCGAGGAGGCAATCCGCGAGCTCCTGGCCGAAGTACCGGTTCCCATCGCTCGGTGACATCATGAACGAGACGCGCTGATGCCGACCCGTCAGGGATGGACGGTCGCGGTCGGGTCGGTCGCTGCGCTCGTGACCGGACGAATCTTCGGCATCGTCGAACTCTTCGTGATCGGGGCCGGAATGGGTATCGCCGTCCTGCTCGCCGTACTGGTCGTGCGGGTCCACCGGCCACGGCTCGCGATCACCAGGTGGGCCCATCCATCGGTGCTGACGGTTGGTGACACCGGCCGCGTCGATCTGCTGATCGAGAACCGCGGCAGCACTCGCTCACCGCGTGTCGATCTGACCGAGCCGGTCGGCACCGCCAATACGGCCCACATGACCGTGACGCCGTTGCGGAGGGGTGATCACGTCACGGCGGGCTACCGGGTGCCGGCGCTGCGACGCGGAATATTGCTGGTCGGGCCCACCAAACTCGACCGCCGCGATCTGCTGGGGCTGGCGTTCGATTCGCGGATCACGACGGGAACCACCGAGCTCACCGTTGCGCCACAGACCTTCGAGATGCCCATGCCGTCGCTCGGGCAAGGCGTCCTGGGCCGCCATTTGCTGGCGCTGTCACAACGCGTCGGTCCTGGGGAGTTCCACAGCCTCCGCGACTATGTGACGGGCGACGAACTGAGGTCGATCCACTGGCGGGCGTCGGCCAGGTCCGAGGAGCTCAAGGTCCGTCAGCACGAGGCCCAGGGGGTCCGCCGATGCATCATCGTGCTCGACCGTGACGAGGACGCATACCCTGCGCCTGGCTCCGAGGCCGATGCCGACGTGTTCGAACGGGCTGTCACTGTCGCGGGCAGCCTTGTCATCAGCGCCGACCGCGCCGGCCTGACCACGAGATTCGTCACCGGCGGCGGCGTCGATCTCCGCGGCCCCGAAGTTGCGGCACATACGCTTCGCTTGCTCGCCCCGATCGATATCGGCCCGCCATTGGGCGAGGTCGACCGTGACCCCGGCGAGGGGCTCGGTCTGGTCATCGTGGTCACGTCCTCGCCTGATTCCGACGCCTGGCGGCGCGCCGACCGGGTCTCGGATCCCACGCTCACGCGAGTCGGAGTATTCACATCAGGGGTGACCGAGTCGAGATTGTCGATCGACGCATCGTCGATCGCCTCGTTCCGGCAGGGTTGGCACCGGCTCGCCGGCAACCGCGGACTCGTCACAGAACTCCAGCCGACTGGCACGAGCCCATGACATACGGTGGTGACGCTCAGGTCTCGTTCCGGCGCGATCTCGTCGCTACTGCGGCGCTCACCTCGTACACGTTCGCGGTCGCGTTCGGATTCGTACGCGTCTTCAGTGGTTGGGAGTTCCTGATCGACCTCGGGGTCATCGCCGTGGTCGGCCACGGAGTCTCCTTCCTGCTTCGCCGAGCGCGGGTGAACGGATGGTTGGCGATCCCGTTCACCACGCTGTTGCTGCTGTGGGTCCTGATCGCCCAGCAATACGCCGACACGATGGACTGGCTGGTTCCGACCGCGAGCACCTGGGACCAGATCGATCTGGAGGTGGGCCTCGTCCGCGACCAGTTCCAGACCGCCGTCGCCCCGGTGTTGTACGGCGCGGGTTGGGCGACACTCGCCGGGTTCGCTCTGATCTTGGCCATCGTGATGTCGGACTCGTTCGCGTTCCGCGCCGATGCGCGCGGTGAAGCGCTCGTACCGGGCGGCGTGCTCTTCGTGTTCATCGCCGCACTCAGCAGCCCGCGGCTTCGGATCGTGTCGACGGTGCTGTTACTCGCCTCCGGTGTGATCGTCGTCATCGCATTGCGGTGGATGCACGATCGCAGGCGACGTGTCCAGTTGTCGGCCGGTCGCGGCCCGGCGGCGATGGCCATACCGACGGCGTTCGCCACCGCTGTCGCGATCGCGGTGCTCGCCGGATTCGTCGGACCCCGTCTCCCGGGAGCACAGGCCGAGCCCCTCTACAAGACCAGAGGCCGCAGTGGCGGTGTGACCAGCGTGATCAGCCCACTCGTCGACATCAGGTCGCGGCTCACCAACCAGAGCGAGGTCGAGCTGTTTCGCGTCAATGCCACCGCCCCCTCCTACTGGCGGGCGACCACTCTGCCGGTGTTCGACGGGCAGACCTTCCAGCTGCCGACACGGGCGCTCGAACGGGTCGAGGGTGATTTCGGGGCTGGGCTCGGCACCCAGATCCGTCAGCAGATCCAGGTGCTCGCGCTCGGCGGCAAGCTCGTACCGGCCGCCGCCGACCCGTTCCAGGCCGAGGGCTTCTCCGCCGGACGTCCGATCGAACTGCGGCTCAATCGCGACACGAGCACGCTCGTCGCACCCGATGAGATCACCGCCGGCGACCTGTTCTCGGTCGTGTCCTCGACTCCGCAGCTGACTCCCGAGGTGCTGCGCAACGCCACCTCGTCGACACCGCCCGACTCGATCTTCCTCGATCTCCCGGACGATCTCCCCGATGTCGTGGCCGACCTCGCGGCCGACGTGACCGACGGCGCTGGGAGCGAGTACGACGCGGTCGTGGCGTTGCAGAACTGGTTCCGAGCCGACTTCCGATACAGCCTCGACGTCCAGCGAGGGCATGGGTCGAAGGCGATCGAGAGCTTTCTCACCGAGCGGGTCGGCTACTGCGAACAGTTCGCGGCCACGTTTGCAGCGATGGCACGAACCCTCGACATCCCGTCGCGGGTCGCTGTCGGTTTCACGCCCGGCGTCCTCAACGCCGACGGCTGGTACCGCGTGCTCGGCAAGAACGCCCACGCCTGGCCGGAGATCTGGTTCGATGACATCGGCTGGGTGGCCTTCGAACCGACCCCCGGACGCGGTGAGCCCGGTGCCGAGGTCTACACGAACGTCCGGCCCCAGCAGGACGAGTCGCCCCAGGGAACACCGGGTGGGGCGGTCGACCCGAATGCGGCGCCCACCCCGACGTCGCCGGCGACCGTCGTGCCTCCCCCGGCGAGCGTTCCCGGCGTCAACCCAGGCGACGTTCCGCAGTTCGATGCCCCGAATCTCGATTCAGGCAACGGCACCGGAACCGCACCCGAGCCCAACGGACCCAACGCACCCTTGATCTTGTTGATCATCTCCCTCGTACTCGCCCTGGTGTCGGCATTGCCCTGGCTCGTCACGAGCATCCGATCGCGTTCGTACCGGACGTTGAACGGTGCCGAGCGGGTTCAGATGGCCTGGGCCCGGGCCCGTTCGGCTGCCGAGCAGGCGGGCGTACGCGCTCTCCCGTCGATGACCGCGAAGGAATGGGCACGCACGACAGCTGCACAGCTGCCCGTCGCTGCGCGTCCGATGCGGTCGCTCGCCGACATGGTCGACCTGGCGACATACGCGCCACCTGGCAGCGTCGATCTCGACCAGAAGGGCGCCGTCGGATCCACCGTCGGTCACGATTGCGAACTGTGGTCGGATCAGGTCACACGGATTGCGGTCGACATGCTCACCCCGTGGCAACGGGTGCGGCGGTATTTCACCACGTGGCGGTGAACCTGAGTTCGGCGACGAGGTCGCGCGTCGCGGCTGCCAACGGGATGCAGCGGCGCGCGGTCACTCTGGGCGTCGCTGGCGGCCGGCACCGGCCAGCCACGCGTTGATCGGCAGATTGCCGAGCTTCTCGCGACCGATCACGCGGATCTCGGCCTCGAGCAGGACCGCCATCGACAACACACAGATGAAGCCGACGAACGCCAACCAGAAGCTGACAGCCAGCCCGGCCACGGTGAGGACCAGCCCTGCGGCCATGCCGAATCCGAGCATCACCAGGCGGCGCCGCGACACACGAACCCCGCGTTCGGAGAACGATGGGTCCTGAGCGAGCTCGTGCTCGATCTGGCGGAGAATCCGCTGTTCGTCTTCGGACAGAGGCATGCACCAGCATCATCGCACGTTCGGCGTCGTTCCTCAACGCGCGGCGTCCGATTCGTTCGGCCGATCCTGGTCGGGACCCCACTGTTGAGCACCCCGCCGAACGACTCTGAGGCCCTTGGCCGTCATCGAACTCGCCGGGCCGATCGCCGATGCCCCGAACCGGTCCCTGATCTGGTCGATCGCGGCCGCTGATCGGAGGGGCTCATCGGGGTTCCCGGTGAGCAGGCTCAGTTGCTGCGACCGTTCGGCGAAGTTGCCCGTGGACACACCGAGCAGACGGACACCGACCGCAACGTCGAGCGAGCGCAGCAACGGCCTCAGCTCTGCCACCATCTCGGGCCCTGTGTCGATCGCCGACACCAACGTGGTCGAACGCGTCACCGTGTGGAAACCCGCGAATCTCACCTTGAGCGTGAGCGTGCGAGCACCGGTTCCATGTCGACGCAATCGAGCCGACACCGCATCGCAGAGTCGAACGAGTTCGCGCTCGAGATCGGCGAGTTCATGGATGTCGTGCGGGTAAGTCTCCTCGTGCCCGATCGACTTCATCGCTCGATCGACCTCGACGGGTCGATCGTCCTGGCCGTTCGCGAGCGCCAGCAGGTGAACGCCGCTCGCCCGCCCCAGGCTGCTGACCAGGGTGCGCTCGTCGAGAGCTGCGAGATCGGCGACGGTTCGCACGCCGAGCCGGGCGAGCTTCTCGAAGGTCTTCGGACCGACGCCCCACAGCTTCGAGACCGGTAGGGGATGCAGGAACTCGAGCACACGGTCGGGCAACACCTCGACCACCCCTGGCCCTGGCTGGACGCGTTCGGGCGTAGCCCTCGGCTTGGCCTCGACCGAGGCCAGCTTCGCCAGGAACTTGTTCGGGGCGACGCCGACCGAACAACCGAGTTCGAGCTCGTCGTGTACGTCGCCACGAAGTCGTCGGGCGATCTGTGTACCCTCGCCGAACAACCGGGTGGCTCCGCTGACATCGAGGAACGCCTCGTCCAGAGAGAGTGGTTCGATCAGAGGCGTGTAGCGGTTGAAGATCTCGTGGACCTGCGCGCTGACCTCGCTGTACAGCTCATGGCTGCCGGGCAGGAACACGGCATGCGGGCACCGCCGCCGAGCGACCGCCGAGGGCAGCGCTGAATGCACCCCGTATCGGCGGGCCTCGTACGAAGCAGCGGCCACCACGCCACGCGGGCCGGTTCCACCCACGACGACCGGCTGGCCGAGCAGATCGGGACGCCGCCGCAGTTCGACCGAGACGAAGAACGCATCCATGTCGACATGCAGGATCGTGCGGTGAGCGGGCGACATCGTCACCGACTCCGTCCGTCGCTGCGGGCCAGCACGACCTGCGCTATGCGGCGTCGTTCAACGTCGGCGATGCGTGCAGGCACGCCACGCACGCTACGAGATTCGCTGCGGGTGCGGCTGCAACGCCGCCCGTCTCACAACGGCAGGTCGCCAGTGGCCAACTTGGTGGTGCCGTGGTCCTTGTAGGCCGCGATCGTGCGCTGGGCAATTCGCATCTGGTGGATCTCGTCGGCCCCGTCGGCGAACCGGGCCCAGCGGGCCTGCTGCAACATGTGGGCGAGCGGGGTGTCGGTCGAGTATCCGAGCGCGCCGTGCACCTGGATCGCTCGGTCGATGATCCGCCACAGACTGTTCGCCACGAAATGCTTCGCCATCGACACCACGGCGGTGAACTCCATGCCCTGCTCGATCTGATAGGCGGCATGCAGCACCATCAGCTTGCACTGATACAGCTCGATCGCAGAGTCGCTGATCAGCCACTGGATGCCCTGCTTCTCGGCCAGCAGCGATCCGTGTGAGTAGCGCTCCAACGAGCGAGCGACCATCATGTCGAGGGCGGTCTCGGCCTGACCGATCCATCGCATGCAGTGAGCCAGACGGGCCGGGCCGAGTCGGTATTGGCCGAGCAGATGCCCTTGGCCGCGGCCACCCAGCATGTTCTCGGCCGGGACACGGAGATCTTCGATCAGGATCTCGCAGTGATTGTGACCGCCCGACATCGTTTCGATGTCACGGACGACGTTCCAGCCCTCGGATGGCAGATCGACGATGAAACACGTGTTGGCGGCCTGCGGGACCTCGGGGTCTTCTTCGGTGCGGGCGACGAGCATCGCGAACTTCGCTCCGTGTGCACCGGAGATGAACCACTTGTGGCCGTTGATCACCCATTCGTCACCATCTTGATAGGCGAATGTCCTGATCAAGGTCGGGTCGCTGCCCGCGACCTCCGGCTCGGTCATTGCAAAACAAGACCTGGCCGTGCCGTTGCACAAGGGCTTGAGGTACTTCTCCTTCTGGACGTCGGTGCCCCAGTGCAGCAACGTGTGCTGGTTGCCCTCGTCGGGTGCCTGGGCGTTGATGACGAATGGGCCGATCGACACCTTCGACGCCTCGGCGGAGACGGCTGCCATCGCGGTGGGACCGAGCCCCATGCCTCCCCATTCGGGTGGCATGTGCGGCAACCACAGCCCCCACACGTCGTGGGCCTCTTTGCGCAGCCTCACGATGGTCTTCACCACCTCGCCACGATCGCCCTGATCGGTCGCCTCCCATTCCGGCCTCACGCGCGTGTCCATGAATTCGCGCACTCTGAGGCGCACCGCTTCTACCTCGGGAGCAAACGTGAAATCGATCATGCGACCGAGTCTGACCAGCGCACGACGGACTCGGCGAACCCAGCGGCCACCGACGGGACCGCCGTGATCGCGGTAACGCAGTCGGCCCCCGGCTGAGCTGGGTAGCCTCCTGGGCGATGTCGAGCGCGAACACCGGTGCGTCCTGGGACCGAGAAACCCTTCCCGAGGGTGACGAGAAGAAGCAGGCCGTGCGCGACATGTTCGATGCGATCGCGCCTCGCTACGACCTGGTCAACCGAGTCATGACGTTCCGGCTGGATGTTCGGTGGCGACGTAGAACGGTTCGCGATCTCGCGTTGCCCGGTGGCTCCACCGTGTTGGACCTCGCTTCCGGTACGGGGGATCTCTGCATCGATCTGCGTGAGTCGGGATTGACCCCCATCTCGATGGATCTCTCGTACGGGATGTTGGCGGCCGATCGGTCGGGTGCCCCGCGCAGCCAGGCAGACATCTTGCACCTGCCCGTTCGTGATCACTCGGTGGATGGCGTCACCTGCGGGTTCGCGCTGCGCAATCTGCTCGAGCTACCCGCGTTCTTCGCGGAACTCGCACGCGTCGTGCGGCCGGGTGGCCGGATTGCGTTGCTCGACGTGGGCGTTCCCGAGAACAAGCTCATCCGATTTGGCAACAACATCTACTTCGGCAAGGTCGTGCCGAAGATCGGCGCGCTGCTCAGCGACGGCGCGGCGTATCGCTACCTTCCCAAGAGTGTCGCCTACCTGCCGGCGCCGCACGAGATGGTCGCCCTGCTCCACAGCGCCGGGTTCGGTGACGCCACCCACCATCAGTTGTCGGGCGGTCTCACGCAGCAGCTCCTCGGCACGAGGGACTGAACGCGGCGTGAGAGCCGTCACGGTCCCGCTCGAGCTCGACCTCGACCTCAACGACGTCGCACGCGGTGACGGTTATCTGTTCGTCCGTGAAGGAGTCGGCTTCGCCGGCCGCGGCGTGGCCGCCCGAATCCCGATCGACCGAGCGGTCGAGTTCCTCGCGGGGATCGAGCACGACGACCGCGTGGGGGGCACCAACGGGCCGATCGCGCTCGGAGCCCTACCGTTTCTTCCCGGATCCCCGGCCGATCTGGTGGTGCCGCAGGTCATCGTCGGCAAGTCTGCCGACGGCAGGCAATGGGTCACCTCTCTCGATGATGCCGATCTCGATGTCGACGAAGTTGCCGAGCCGGTCCCCTCCGCCGCATCCTTCTCGATCAGCCCCGGCGTCGAGGTGTCGCACTATCTCGCGGCGGTTGCCGCTGCACGGCACGCGGTTCGCTCCGGCCAGATGCGCAAGGCGGTCATCGCCCGACCCATCGACATCGTCTCGGACCAGCCGATCGATGTGCATGCGGTTCTCCGTCGGCTGAAGACCACGTTCGGTTCGAGTCATCGCTTCTCGATCGACGGGTTCATCGGCGCATCGCCCGAGCTGCTGGTCGCCGTCGAAGGCGACATCGTGAGGGCACATCCCCTGGCCGGGACCACTCGCACGACCGGGGACCCGGCAACGGACGAACAGCTCGCGGCCGAACTGCAGGCCAGCCCCAAGAATCAGATCGAGCACCGGGCTGCGATCGAAATGGTGCGCGACACGCTGCTCCCCTACTGCAGCTACCTCGACTGGGCACCCGAACCCTCGATCGTGAAGGTCGCCAACGTGCAGCATCTCGGATCCCAGGCCGAAGGCATGCTGTCGAAACCCACACCGAGCGTCATCGAGTTGGTGCGAGCGCTGCAACCGACGCCTGCGGTCGGGGGGTATCCCCGCGAAGCTGCCATCGAGCTGATCGTCGGCGTCGAGGGATTCGAACGCGGACGGTACGGCGGTGCCGTTGGCTGGGTGGACGGCCGCGGGGACGGCAGTTGGGCAGTGTCGCTTCGATGCGCGGAACTGTCCGCTGATCGACGGTCGGCCCGACTGGTTGCCGGCGGAGGGATCGTCGCCGACAGCGACCCGCTGTCGGAGCTCGCAGAGACCCAGGCCAAGTTCCAAGCAATGCTCAGCGCCATCATCCGCCCCTGACCGTCGGCCGCGTAACGGTCTGACGCCTGGCACCCAAACGTTACGCAGCGCCGAGCGCGACGACCAGATCGCGTTGGGCCCCGACCTCGGGGCCGGCCATGGGGCGATGCTCGCCAACGGTGCGCTCGGCTGCGGCTGTCGTGAGCCCCAACCGGATCAGGACACACACAGCCGTCGTGCCGGCCCGCCCGACCCCCGCTCCACAATGGACCAACAACGAGTCGCCTCTGCGGAGACGGTGAGCGAGATCATCGGCGAAGTCGAGCATGGCGTCCAGCGGTGGCGCGTGCATATCGGGGATCGGCCACCACAATGCTGCGTCGCCCGCAGTGTCGAGCCAGCCCACATAGGCGGGGTACCGGTCGGCAATCTCGTGACGCTCGGTGAGGCACACGATCGTCGTCCACTCCGAGCGGTCGTCCGACGGCGAGCCCCATCGAGTAGCGACGGCGTGCTTACCGCAGAGCCAGAGCGAGCCCGGCACCCCGGGCGGCAACGGGATCCGGTCGACACCCCCGTCGCGTTGACGGGGGCTGAGCCAACCGATATCACCGGTCATCGACTCACGGGCGACATCAGCCGACCTGGATGCCGTCGCGACAGCGTCACCGTGATCCGCTCGCCGCGCACAGCCCGATCTGATCGGGTCACCGTTGCACCGCCGCGACCGCTGCGTTGAGCAGTTCGTGGTGTCGGACATTGTCGGCGCGACTGGTGACCACCCGGATCACACTCGGGCCCGGCGCTCGCACCGCCTCGGCGAGTTCACCGAGCGTGTCGACCGTTTGCGCTGCGATGCCATGAGCGGCCGCGAGTGCGAGGACATCGGTGCCATGGGGCGTGCCGAACAGCTGCTCGAACCGGTCGCCATCCAGGGTTGCCGCCTGCGGGAGGAAGCTGAAGATGCCACCACCGCCGTTGTCGATGACGACGATCCGAAGATCGGCGTTGCGAGCGCGTAACCCGACCAGGACATTGCTGTCGTGCACGAAGGCGATGTCACCGACCACGACGATCATCGGCCGGCCTCCCAGCGCCTTGCCCAACGCCGTCGACATGACGCCGTCGATGCCGTTGGCCCCGCGGTTCGCGTGCGCTCGGGCGGCCGGTCCGCCGAACCACTCGAGGTCCCTGACGGGCATCGAGGACGAGACGACCAATTCGATGTCGTCGTGCAGCGCAGCGGCAACCGTGCGGGCGACGCCAGGCTCGCTCATCGGCAGCTCGGCGACAGCAGCATCGATCGCCGTCTCGGCCTGGGCATTGGCGTGGCGCCAACGAGCCATCCACGGGGTGCCGGCCGCACCAGACAGTGGGGCGAGTTCGTCGATCGAACAGAACGCGACCACGTTGCGATCTGGATCGATCACGCCGGGCCCGCCGACCTGGATCACAGGCGCCCTACTCGCAGCAATCCATTGGGACAGCACCTTGGAGGCCGGAGCACGCCCGAACCGCACCACCAGGTCCGGCGCGTGGGCCCTCGCGAAATCGTCGTGTCGCAGCAGTGGGTCGAACGCGGTCACCGACTGGGCGAACGCTCGACAACCGGAAGTCGGATCGGCCAACACCGGCCACCCCAGACGTTCGGCGAGTGCCTCGATCGTCGTCACCGGTTGCCCATGCCCTCCCCCGGCGATGATCACACCGCGCTGCCGGTCGACGTAGTCGTCCAGTGGACCGCCGACGGCGATACCGCGCGGCACCGGCAGAGGCGGCCCGATCGTGTCGGGCAAGGCGCCCGCTCGGCCCAACAGCGGCTCGCGAAAAGGCAGATTGAGATGCACCGGACCGCCATCAGCTGTGGAGAACACGCGTTGAGCGAGCGGCCGCCACGATGCAGGGTCGGCCTCGTCGGGTACTCGCGCGTCGTGGAACCAACGCACCGCTCGCCCGTACAGGTCGACCTGATCGATCGTCTGCGGCGACCCGATGCCACGCAACTCGGGCGGCCGATCGGCGGTGGCGACGATCATCGGGACGTTGCTCGAGCCCGCCTCGACGACGGCCGGATGAAAGTTGACCGCTGCGGTGCCACTGGTGCAGAGCAACACCGCCGGAACGCCCTCCAGTCCGAGCCCGAGCGCCACGAACGCGGCGACACGCTCGTCGTGGACGACGTGCAACGCCAACTCGGCCCGTTCGGCAAGCGCGATCGCCATCGGCGTGCTGCGCGATCCAGGGGCGACGACAGCGTGCCGGACTCCGCACCGGATCCACTCGTCGACCAGGGTTGCGCACGCTGTGGCATTGGCGTCGCCGACAGCGTTGCCGGGTGAGGTACCGGCTGGAGGTGGTTCACCCGCGGTCATGCGACCCGACGATACGACGCGTAAGGTCTCCGAGCATGAACGCCCCCGCGATTCAGGTCGAAATCTGGTCCGATGTCGTGTGCCCATGGTGCTATATCGGTAAGCGCCGCTTCGAGCGCGCCGTGCAGGAATTGGCGGGCGAGATCGACCTCGACATCGTCTATCGGCCGTATCAGCTCGACCCGACCGCGTCCCCCGGCAAGTCGCAACCGGTCTTCGAGGCATACTCCCGCAAGTTCGGCGGGCCCGAGCGGGCGACCGCGATCATTTCCAGGGTCACCGAGGCCGCTGCAGGCGATGGCCTCGCGTTCCGCATGGATCTCGCCCTGCGGGCGAACACACTGCTCGCTCACCGATTGCTGTGGCTCGCCGAGCAGGCCGGTTCGCCGGTGCCACAGGACCTCCTGAAAGAACGTCTGCTGCGTGCCTACTTCGTCGACGGGCTCGACATCGGAGATCCGGAGACGCTTGCCGACTGTGCAGCAGAGATCGGGTTCGACCGCGACTCGGTGATCGAGTTCCTCGAGACCGACCGCGGACGCCGCGAGGTCGCCGCGTTCCTCGAGCAGGCGGCCGACTGCGGTATCAGTGCCGTTCCCACATACGTCATCAACGGCCAGTGGGCGATCCCGGGCGCCCAGGACACCGAGACATTCGTCAACGTCCTTCGCCGCCTCAGCCAGAAGGTCATCGCCGAGGCGGTGGCCGAGGCAGGCGTGTGCACCGATGATGTCTGCGACGTCTGACATCGGCTTCGCCGATCGGCTGGTGTTCCTGCACGGGTTCACGCAGACGCACCATCACTGGCATCGGTGCGCGCATCAGATCGCGGAGCGGATGGGCACCCGACCGGCTCTCGCATTCGTCGATCTTCCCGGTCACGGACTCAGCAGCCACGACCGGACCGACATCGACGCCGGCGGCGCACAGCTCGCCGATCTCGTCGGACGGGGCACCTATGTCGGGTACTCCATGGGCGGCCGCTTCGGACTGTCGGCGGCGGCGGCCCGGCCGAGCATCATCGAACGACTCGTGTTGATCGGGGCGACACCCGGTATCGAAGCGCTCGCCGAACGAGCAGATCGCCGTCGACTCGACGATGAACGCGCGCAGCGGATCGAGACGATCGGCGTCGAGGCATTTCTCGACGAGTGGCTTGCCGCTCCGTTGTTCGCCTCCCTCCCGCCCGACGATCAAGGCCTCGCTCATCGTCGCCGCAATACGGCCAGCGGCCTGGCTCACAGCTTGCGAACGTGTGGAACGGGCAACCAGTCCTCGCTCTGGGGACACCTCGGCAAGATGTCTGTTCCGGTGCTCGCGATCGCCGGCGACCGCGACACCAAGTTCACCGACATCGCGAGGCGAATGGTCGAAGCGCTACCGAACGCCAACTTCGCGTCGATCGAGGACGCGGGGCATGCGACACACAGCGAGCAGCCGGAGGCGACCGCCGCGGTGATCACCGAGTGGCTGGCGGCCACGACGACCGCCCCAGCGGTCGGGTGACGACAGCCGCGGTCACCCGAGCGCCAGGCCGATACTGAACAACAGGCCGTAGAGCAACTGGGTCTTTCCGGTCGCGCCGAGGATCGGGATGAGATCCTTGCCCGTCGCGCCTTCGAGCACCTTGCTGATCGGCTCCCGGGCCACGGTCAGGGCCGCGAGTGCCAACAACGACCAGCTGCGCTGTCCGGCACAGATGGCGACGACCAGGAAGGCGCCGACGATCAACCCCGCGTACAGCGCCCGTGTGAGACGGTCGCCCAATCGAACGGCGAGCGTGCGCTTGCCGACCTCGCGATCGGTCGGGATGTCGCGCAGGTTGTTGATGACCAGCAGCGCACACGCCAGGAATCCGACACCGGTCGCGGCCACCCACGTGATGCCCGGCACCTGCTCGATCGCGAGATACGTCGTTCCGACGGTTGCCACCAGCCCGAAGAACACGAAGACGAACAGTTCGCCCAGTCCGAGGTACCCGTAAGGCTTCGGACCGCCCGTGTATCCCCAAGCGGCGAGGATCGACACCGCTCCGACCGCTATCAGCCACCAAGTGGTCGCCGCTGCGAGGACCAGCCCTACGGCGGCCGCAGACAGCAACGCGGCCATCGCAGCCCGCTTGACGGCCGACGGGGTCGCCGTCCCGGTGGCGACCAGTCGCATCGGGCCGACCCGCACGTCGTCGGTGCCCTTCACGCCGTCGCTGTAGTCGTTGGCGTAGTTGACCCCGATCTGCAGCAGCAGCGACACCACCATCGCACCGACGACGCGCCACCACACGACACCGTCCCCGAATGACGCACCTGAGCCCGCAGCACATGCAGCGCCGACCGCGACCGGCACCACGGCTGCGGGCAGGGTGCGTGGGCGGGCGCCGGCGATCCAATTCGACAGCGATGTTGACGGCTTGGGGTTCTGGTCGGTCGGCATCGTGCGTCATGATGGGCCGATGAGCGAACTGTGGCAACTCGGAGCCCTCGAACTGGCCGAGAAGATTCGGCACGGTGACGCGAGCAGCCGGGATGTCCTCGAGGCACATCTCGCGCGTGTCGACACCGTGAACCCCCACCTCAACGCGATCGTGCGACGTCTCGACGACGAGGCGCGAGCCGCCGCAGATGCCGCAGACCGGGCCGTCGCCGACCGAGTCCCGCTCGGGCCGTTGCACGGCGTTCCGTGCACCGTGAAGGAGAACATCGATCTCGCCGGCACCCCCACCACCCAGGGCGTTCCCGCTCTCGCAGACGCCATCGCTCCGATCGATGCGCCCACCGTCGAGCGCATGCGCGCCGCCGGGGCGATCCCATTCGCACGCACCAATCTCCCCGACCTGGGGTTGCGCGTGCACACCCACTCGGCACTGCATGGCCTCACTCGCAACCCGTGGAATCCCCGCGTCACGGCGGGTGGGTCGAGCGGCGGCGAGGCAGCGGCGATCGCGTCGGGGATGAGCCCGATCGGGCTCGGCAATGACATCGGCGGTTCGCTCCGCAACCCAGCGCACTGCTGTGGCATCGCGTCGATCAAGCCGACAGCAGGGGTCGTTCCGATCGCGACGGTCGTGCCTCCCGAGGACCAGTTGTTGTCCAGCCAGCAGATGCTGTGTGAGGGCCCGTTGGCTCGCCACGTCAAGGACGTTCGGGCCGGCCTGTCGGCGATCGCCGGGTGGAGCGCACGCGACCCCCGCTCGGTCCCGGCCCGGCTCACCGATCTGGGAGCCGGCGAACGACTCAGCATCGCCCTGATGGCCGAGCCGCCTGGTGGCGACACGCACCCCGAGATCGCGGCGGCAGTTCGACGAGCGGCCGACCTGCTCGCCGACCAGGGACACGAGATCGTCGAGGCGACGCCGCCGTCGTACGAGGAGATCTTGGAGATGTGGGCGATGTTGCTGATCGCCGACGTGCTCATCACCCGCCCGCTGCTCGACATGGTCTTGTCCGACGATGCCCGATCGGTCCTCGACTCGATGATGGATCAATACCCAGCGCCGACACTGCAATCGTCGGTCGAGTTGCAGGGCAACCGCTACCACGCGATGCGGGCGTGGTCGAGCTTCTTCGAGCAACACCCGGTCCTGCTCTCCCCGACGTGGGCCTTGCCCGCGTTCGAACATGGCGCCGACCTCCGCGGCGAGGAGGTCGTCACGATCATGCGTGACACGTTGCGTCCGGTGTTGCCCGGCAACCTGCTCGGCATCCCGGCGGCGATCGTGCCGTGCGGCATGGCTGCCGGGCTCCCGGTCGGGGTGCAGGTACTGGGCGACAAGTTCACCGATCTGCGATGTCTGGCGATCGCGGAGCAGATCCAGAATGCAGAAGGCGTACACACCCCGATCGACCCCGTCACCGACTGAGCGTGCCCCGGCTCGTCGCTCTCGATCTGCCCGGTGGGCCGGCATTCGTCGACGAGCTACAACGCGTCTGGTCCTCCGGCGATGCCGCATTGCCGGTCGACCAACGGCTGCCGATCAGCGCCAAGGTGGATCTGTGCGGCCGGCTGGGCGCAGGCATCCTCGTGGACGGCACAGGCGAACGTCATGTTCTCGACCACGGACACGAGGTCGAACGGGGCGATGCACTCGTCGTGGCCACGAGTGGCTCGACGGGGGCGCCGAAGGGGGTCGTGCTCACCCACGACGCTGTCGCCGCGTCCGCGGCCGCAACTTCCGCCCGGCTCGGCGTGGCAGCTGATGATCACTGGCTCGCGTGTCTCCCCCTGTCTCACGTCGGCGGGCTGTCGGTGGTGACCCGTGCGCTCTGCACCGGCACCCGGCTCACGGTTCAGCCGGGCTTCGAGGTCGAAGCCGTCGAAGGCAGCGGCGCCACACTCGTCTCACTCGTGCCCACGGCGCTGCGGCGGGTCGACCCGTCGCTGTTCCGCCTGATCGTGCTGGGAGGTTCACGGCCGCCCTCCGACCGTCCGGCGAACACGGTCACCACGTACGGCATGACCGAGACCGGCAGCGGGGTCGTCTACGACCGACGCCCGATCGAAGGTGTCGAGGTCCGCATCGTCGCCGGCGAGGTGCAACTGCGCTGCCCGATGCTGCTGCGCTGTTACCGCGACGGTTCCGACCCCCGCACCCCTGACGGGTGGTACCCGACCGGTGATCTCGGCGAGATCGACGCCGAAGGCATGTTGTCCGTGCATGGGCGCCGCGGCGACCTGATCATCACGGGCGGAGAGAACGTGTGGCCCGAACCTGTCGAGGCGGTCCTGCGTGATCACCCAGGTGTCAGCGACGTTGCGATCGTCGGAGTGCCCGATCCCGAATGGGGTGAGGTGGTCACCGCGCTGCTCGTACCGCGCGACCCCGGTGCAATCCCCCCGCTGGAGAGCCTGCGCGACCTGGTGAAATCACAGATGCCTGCGTACTGCGCGCCACACCGGGTGGTCATCTGCACCGAACTGCCACGCACCACGCTCGGCAAGCTCAAACGCCACGAGCTCACGATCCATGCGGGCTAGCCTGCCGCCCGTGCCCGCTCCAGTGCGTCGCGAACGGTTCCACGACTCCCTGCGAGTTGACGAACGGGCAGTGGGAAGTCCGTGACCGAGGTCGTCGACGCCCCCGCCGGTTCCCTGCCCGCCGCCTACTGGCGGCAATGGCTTGCGAGCGTGATCAGCAATCTCGGGGATGGCATCAACTTCGTGGCGATGCCGTTGCTCGCGCTGTCGATCACGACAGACGAGCGGCTCATCTCGATGACCACCTTCGCGATCTTCCTCCCCTGGATGCTGCTCGCCCTGCCGATCGGGGTGGTCGTCGACCGCCTCGACCGTCAACACCTGATGATGCTCGCCAACCTCGTTCGCGCCGTGCTCTTCGTCGCGATCGCGATCGGGGCGGTCACCGGTCACCTGTCGATCTGGACATTGTTCGGATTGCTGGTCGTGGTCGGCTCGTGCGAGGTGTTGTTCGACAGTTCTGCGCAGGCATTCCTGCCCATGATCGTCGAACCGGTACACCTGGCACGCGCCAACGGCCTGCTGTCAGCAGCCGAGATCGTCGCCGGCAGCATCGCCGGTCTCTCGATCGGGGCATTCTTGTTCGACGTCTCCCCCGGCCTGCCCTTCTCGTCGAACGCCATCTCGTTCGCTCTCGCCGCCGGGCTGATCCTGAGTATCCGTCCGTCCCGAATGCCACCGTTCGACCTCTCCTCGCCGTTCGACCAACGACTGAGCTCGGGTCTTCGATGGCTGCGCGACCACCGGCTGCTTCGCACGCTGGCGGCGATGTTCGTGCTCACCAACCTGGGGCTGATGTTCGGTCAGGGCATCTTCGTCAAGTACGCGATCGACGAGCTGGGGCTGAACAATGTCGAGTTCGGTCTGCTGTTGGCAATCACGGCGATGGGCGCCGCATCCGGCGGGCTGATCGCCTACCGCGTCATCGACACGATCGGGTTACGCCCCGCAGTCATCGTGCCGTATCTCGTGTTCGGAACTGCCCAGGTCGTGATCGGCTTGGCACGGTCGGCCCCCCTCGTCGCCGTGGCAGGGTTCTTGTTGGGAGCAGCGATCACCGTCTGGAACGTGGTGACCGTCACCGTTCGCCAACGCCTCATCCCGGGTGAACTGTTCGGCCGCGTCAATGGTGCCTACCGCTGGCTCGGCGCAGCTGCCAGCGCTGCCGGCGTCGCTGCCGGCGGGTTCGTCGCCTATTGGACGAACCTTCGGATGCCCTATCTGGTCGGCGGCGCGATCACGCTGACCGCCGCGATCATCTTCGCTCGACCGGTTCTTGCCGGCCTCGCGGACGAGTCCCTCTGACCCCGGCCTCGGCACCGACGCGTGTCAGTTGCCTCCCCGGACCCCGGCACCACCGTCGATCACGAAGGTGTCACCGGTGATCCACGAGGCCTTGTCGGAGGCCAGGAACACTGCAAGATTCGCGATGTCCTCCGGTTGCCCCAACCGCTTGAGGGGCATGGCGTTGGCGAGCGACTCGCCGAAGTTCTCCACCAACACCGCAGCGAAATCGGTGTCGACGAGGCCAGGGGCGATACCGACCACACGGTTGGGACCGAGCTCGTGGGCGAGCTGCCGGGTGAGGTGGATCAGGGCAGCCTTGGTGAGGTTGTAGACACCGAGACCGAACTCGGTTCGCATGCCGCCGACGGATGCGATGTTGACGATCACGCCCGGCTTGGCTGCCATTGCCTGCTGATAGGCCGCCTGCGACCAGTACAACGGCCCTTTGAGATTGACCTGGAACGTCTTGTCGAACTGGCCGGGATCGACGCCCAACGTCGCCCCGTAGTACGGGTTGGTGGCGGCATTGTTGACGAGGATGTCGAGACCGCCGAATTGCTCGATCGTGGCGGCCACGCAGGCGTGCGCCGAATCGATGTCACCGGCGTTCGCCGCGAATACGGCCGTCTCTCCGCCGATCTCCTGGGCAGCGGCTTCGAGCTGATCGAGCTTGCGCGATGACAACATCACCTTGGCGCCGGCATCGGCCATGCCCTTCGCGATCGCCTTCCCGATCCCTTTCGAACCGCCCGTGACGAGCGCGACCTTGCCTTCCAACGAAATCTGCATGCCCGGCAAGGTAGCCGGTGCCGTGGAGTGGTGGTCAGTCGGCGCTGTGAGCGGACTCGCCGTCGCCGTCGCCGTCATCGTCGGCCTGCGGTAGACGGCGGACCCGGACCAGGCGCACACGCCGCCCTTCGACCTCCTCCGCCGTGAAATGCCAGTCGTCGAGCTCGAGTTCCTCGCCGGGCGAGGGAACGTGCTCGAGCGTGCTGAACACGAGGCCGCCCAGCGTGTCCCAGTCATCGTTGGGGAGCTTGGCTTCGATCAGTTCGTTCAACTCGTCGATCGACATGCCGCCGTCGACGAGATAGTCACCATTGGGCAGCTGTTCGACGGCGTGTTCCTCGGTGTCGTACTCGTCGACGATCTCGCCCACCAGCTCCTCGAGGCAGTCCTCGAGCGTGATCAGACCGGCGACGTCGCCGTATTCGTCGGCGACGATGGCGAGATGGAACTTGCCTGCTTGCATCTCGCGCATCAGGCGACTGACCGGCTTGTTCTCGGGAATGAACCGAACCGGGCGCACCAGATCGAGCACCGACAGGTCGCCGCGGCCTTCGCGTTCGGCGCGAATCAGGTCTTTCGTATAGGCGAGACCCAGCACGTCGTTGTCAGCCGGGCCGAACACCGGCAGTCGGCTGTATCCGTTCGCGATCGCGAGGTCGAGCGCGCTCGTGACCGTTGCCTCGTTGGGAATGATCACCATGTCGGGCCGAGGCATCATGATCTCACGCGCGATGGTGTCACCGAACTCGATGATGCTCTCGATCAGTTCGCGCTCTTCGTGCTCGATCACTTCGTCGTGCGCGGCCGCCTCGACGATGCCGAGAAACTCCTGCTCGCTCACGAAGGGGCCCTGTTTGAGGCCCTTGCCGCGCACGATCACATTGGTCAGGCCGATCAAGCTGCGTGACACGAGTCGCAGGATCGGGAACGAGACCAGCGCGTTGACCGGGCGAGCGGTGAGCTGCGCCGCCCGCTCGGAATGGATGATCGCGTACGTCTTCGGCACCGCCTCGGCCATGACGAAGAACACGATCACGTTGAGCGTCACTCCGATCGCGACACCCCAGGCGCCGAACAAGCGGCCGGCCACGATGCCGGTCAACGTCGCTTGCACGGTCTGGCAGATGTTGACCGTGAGCAGCAACGGGTTGACCCACCGCTCGGGCTGTTCGACGAGTTTCAACAACGCCGGGCCGGACCGGCGACCCTCGTCGGCAAGCGCCACAGCCTTCGGCTTGGTCATCTTCGACAGGCCCATTTCGGCGACGGCGAGGAAGATCAGCACCAACAGCAACACGAAGATCACGATCAGCATCAGCACATCGGTGCCGGTGAGGGATGCTGCGATCACTGGGCTCATGCCGGCCCCTGCTGATGAACGAAACCTGCGGGAACCGGCCCGTGCCAATGGTGGTCGATCAGCAACTCGAGTTCGCGGCCGCGCATCCGGGCCGTCTCTTGCGGCTCGTGATGATCGTGTCCCAGCACGTGCAACACACCGTGGACGGTCAGCAATGCCAACTCGTCGTCGAGCGAGCCGGCGTGAGCAGGGGCAGCTTCGGCGGCCACCGCCGGGCAGATCACGATGTCGCCGAGCAACACCGGACCAACCTGCGCGCCGAGATCGGAGGCGTCGTCGAAGGCATCGAGGGGAAACGACAACACGTCGGTCGGGCCGACCTCTCCCATGTGTTCCGCGTTGAGCGCCGCGATCTCGGATCGTTCGACGAACGTCAATGTGAGCTCTCCCCGCCGACCCTCGGCGGCGAGCGCGTCAGCGGCGAGCCGAGCCCATCGGTCGGCGTCGATGTCGACCTCGGTCTGCTCGTCGCTCACGACGACGTTGACCTCGGCAGGCGTTTCGACGCCGGCGGGACTGCCAGGGTCAGCCATCGGCCGACACCCCCCGTTTCCGTTCGGATCGTCGGCTGTTGGCGACCGCGGTCGCCTCGGCGTCACGCTCATAGGCCTCGACGATGTCGGCCACGATCTGGTGGCGTACGACGTCAGCCGACGTGAGATGGACGAACTCGAGTTGATCCACGCCGGCCAGGACTCGTTCGAGGCCCTTGACCCCCGACCGACCGTCGGCGACGTCGACCTGCGTGGCATCGCCGGTCACGACGACCCGAGATCCGAAGCCGATTCGGGTCAGGAACATCTTCATCTGCTCTGGCGTGGTGTTCTGCGCTTCGTCGAGGATGATGAAGCTGTTGTTCAGCGTGCGACCTCGCATGAATGCGAGCGGTGCCACTTCGACGGTGCCACGTTCGATCAGTTTCGCTGCGCCCTCCGGGTCGACCATGTCGTAGAGCGCGTCGTAGAGCGGGCGTAGGTACGGGTCGATCTTGGCCATCATGTCGCCCGGGAGGAACCCGAGGCGCTCGCCGGCCTCGACCGCGGGGCGGGTGAGGATGATGCGTTGTACCTGCTTGGCCTGCAGCGCCTGGACGGCCATCGCTACGGCCAGCCACGACTTTCCCGTTCCGGCCGGGCCGATCCCGAAGGTGATGATGTTGTTGCGGATCGCGTCGACATAGCGTTTCTGTCCTGCGGTTTTCGGACGGACATTGCGACCCTTGGCCCCGCGGAGCACCTGATGGGTGAGCACCTCGGTGGGTTTCTCGTCGGATCGGACCATTCCGATCGACCGGTCGATCGTGCGCTGGTCGAGTTCGTGGCCGTGTTCGAGCAGACCGACCAGCTCTTCGAACAGGCGACCGACCTGGACCGTGTCCGCCCCTCGCACGGAGATCTCGTTGCCTCGGACGGCGACGTCGGTGTCGGGGAACTGTTGCTCGATCTGCCGGAGGTGCTGGTCGCGCGGCCCGAGAAGAGCAGACATCAAGTGCGGGCCGGGCACGACGACGGTGGTGAACGTGTCGGTACTGGTCATGCGGGTATGCGGACGCAGTCGGCCATTGCCAACACGGTAGCGCCTCTACGGCGTGTCCAGGTATCTGATTCCCAGCGTCAGCACGGCGCTCACCACCCGGAGACAGAATTTCCTACGGAACCTTGACGTTCGGGCCGATACACGGTTGACGAGGATCGAACGCCATGAACACCCGAGAGCCGAACGCCGTTGTGCGGCCTCCCATCGATTGGAGCGCGATGAAGCGACTGACACCTGCGACACCGTGGGTGTTCGTCGCGCTCGCAGTCGCGTTGTCGACCACTGCGGCCGCGACGGGACAACTCCCTGGAGACTGGTGGCGGATCGCAGTGCTCGGCGCAGGCGTCGCGACGGCCCTGATCAGCTGGCGGACGATTCGCCTGCCGGTTCCATTCGTGCTGGCGATGGCGGCCGCGTCCGCCCGATTGGCGACCTTGTCGACCGCCGAGCAGGCATCCGCGTCAGCGAGCCTGAGATGGGTCCCTGTCCTGCTGGACATCGCTGTTGGCTTCGCCCTGTGCACGATTCTCGCGATCGCGGTGCGTCGGCGGCTGGGGAGGATGGGCCGACGCGACGCCATCGACGTACTCGCCATCACCATTGGCACGTCCCTGGTGACGTGGCTGATCGTCGTCAATCCACTGGTCAGCGAGCGGGATGTCCCCGCGGGGCTCGCGTTCGCTGCGAGCGCCTATCTGCCGATCAGCGCCCTCATTCTCACGTTCACGATCGACCTGATGTACTCGGGGCTGACCCGCAACCGAACGATGCAGTTCGTGGTCGCCGCTGCGATCGCCAACCTCCTCGCGACATTGCTCAACTGCCTCCTCCTGGTCGAGACCGTCCCTTCGGGCGCGCGCGACCTCTCGGTGGCCATCTACGCAGCGGCGTTCCTGCTGATGTGCGCCGGCCTCACCCATCGCGATGCGCCGGACTCGCTGCGGACCCACATGGACCGCGCTGACGTCGGTCACGACTCGAAGGCTCGGCTCACGGTCATGACGGCCGGACTGATCGCCCCGATCGCCTCGATCGCCGTGATCGCACCGACCTCCTCGGTCGATGCAGCTCTGCGAGCGATCGGCACGCTCGAACTCGTGATTGCCGTGGTCATCCGCCTCTCGATCGCCATGCAGGACCACGCCCTCGCGCAACAGTCGTTGTTGCAGCAGGTGAACCGTGACGACCTGACGGGCCTGCCGACGCGCACCCCGTTCGTCGAGCGTGTCGCCGACTTGCTCGAGGCGACCTGGCGTTCCGAGCAGCACCCGACGATCATCCAGTTGAATCTCGATCGGTTCAAGAACATCAACGACAGCCTCGGGCACTTCGATGCCAACCAGGTGCTCGCTGCGGTGGCCGAACGCCTGCGGGTCACGACAGCCTCGTTCGGTGGAACGGTGGCGAGATCGGGTGGCGACGACTTCGTCATCGTCGACGGGACCACGACGTCCACTTCCGAGGCGATGATGCGGGTCGAGATGATCCGCGAGGCACTCGCTCCACCGATCACCGTGGCCGACTCGACCGTGTTCGTAACCGCGAGTCTCGGCGTTGCCGTCACGCCGAGGAACCGCACCCTCACGGCCGAAGAGTTGATGCGGCGCGCTGACATCGCCACCCATCGCGCCAAGGCGGACGGACGGAACCGGGTGGCCGTCTTCGATGACTCGATGCAGGCGCACCTCGCTCGACGCATGGACGTCGAGCATGCGCTCCACGGCGCGATCGGCAGACAGGAGATGCGTCTCTATCATCAGCCGATCGTCGACATCGTCACCGGGCGGGTCAGCGGTTTCGAAGCCCTGATGCGATGGCAACGGTCTGACGGCAAGCTCGTCTCACCGGCCGACTTCATCCCCGTCGCAGAGGAGACCGGGATCATCTGCGAACTCGGAGCCTGGGCACTCCACGACGCGTTGCGCGAGCTGCGCGGCTGGATCGACAGTGGGGTCGTAGCGCCCACCACGACGATGTCGGTCAATGTCTCGCCGCGTCAGATCGCCGATGCGAACTTCGCCGAGATCGTGCGCGAAGCGCTCGATCGTTCAGGAGTCTCCCCACACCTGTTGTGGATCGAGATGACGGAATCGATGATGCTCGAAGAGCCCGAACTCGCGCAGGGAACGCTGCGCCAGATCCGAGCCATGGGAGTGCGGCTGGCGCTCGACGACTTCGGTACCGGGTTCTCGTCGTTGTCGCTGCTCCAGAAGTTTCCGATCCAGCGGATCAAGATCGATCGGGCGTTCGTGCGTGGCATCGCCGAGCACAGCAACGATCGGTCGCTCGTCCGCACGATCATCGCGATGGCCCAATCCATGGGGCTCGATCTCGTCGCCGAGGGGGTCGAGACGGTGCAACAGTTGCAGAGCCTGCGTGAGCTGGGCTGCGACAAGGCGCAGGGATACCTCATCAGCCACCCGGTGCCGGCGGATGCCATGAGATCAACCATGACCGCGCTCGACGAGCTCCAATCGCTGTCGCTGTTCGGCCCCACGGACGACACGCAGTCCCCGGTGTCGAAATCTGCCGGATCGATGTCCTCGGATGTCGAGCCGGCATCGCAGATGGCAGAGAGTCGGGCGTCCCGACAGATGCAGCACTCGATCGGCCGACCGATCGGCAGCATGGGCAGCCGACCGCTCGGCCAGCCGTTGCTCTGATCCACCTCCAGACGCGGCAAGGGCCCTCGATCACGGATCGAGGGCCCTTCCACGCTGGAGGCGACGGCGGGAATCGAACCCGCGTTGACGGCTTTGCAGGCCGTTGCCTTAGCCACTCGGCCACGTCGCCAGCGCCCCCGAGGATAGCGGGAGGCGCCCGTCGCCCACCCGGATCGCCGGTTTCCGGCCGGGGGGGACTGGCATCCCGTCTCCCAGTGCGCCAACATGGCCCTCGCGTGCTCTGCTCATCCCCCTCCCCCCGACGCCGCGCCCACGCATCAGGCACCGGTCGGTTGTTCGCTGTCGCTGCGTCAGCCCTGATGGTTCTGGGCGCCTGCACGGCGCCGAACTCGGACGAAGAGTCCGCTCCGACCGGTTGCGCCGCCACGATGGCGGATGCTGCGGTGGCGAGCGAGGTCGACGAACAGGTCGGGCTGCTCGACAATGCACTGGTCGCCTGCCGGTCGTACGAGGCCTTCACCGGTGAGCTGGCGCGCTATCCGGGCATCATCGGTTACGACGCGGCCACGTTCGTGTCCCTGAGATGCGCCCGCGTCGACGACGAACTGGTCCGGACCTCTCCGACGTGTGCAACGGTGGTCGCTCCTGCGTCGACCCTGCCCCCGACGACATTGCCCGAACTCGTCTTCGTGGGAGACACCCTCGACGGGCGGAAAGTCGAGATCCGGCCGAGCGCGACGGTCCAGTTCGACGGCCTCGTCCCCGCGGTCGTTCAGCAGACCGTCGACATCGCGATCGAGTCCGGCTGCGAGGGCGTCATCGAGCAACGCGATCTGTGGGCCTCGAGAGTCGGGGATCCCCTGTACGGCGACGAGGCATCGGTGTACGCGCAACATGCGCAGAATGTCGCCGACTACATCCAGTGCGACAGCCCGCCGATCCCGACCGGGTGAACGAGTACAGCGCCCGGGGTTGCTCTCTCAGCTCACCGGCGCGATCGCCGTCAGCGATGTGTACCCCGCCCCACCGGTCTGTGAACCGTCGTTGTTGAACGGATTGAAGTCACCACCACCGGTGGCGATGATCAACACCACGAACAACATGAGCAGCAAGACCACCACGCCGATCCACTGCGCGACCGGGCCGAACACTCGCTTGTTGCGATACACGCCCGATCGTGACCGGGTCGGTCGTCCCTTGGGAGGAGTGACCCCCCGCTTCGGTGTCGCTTGTTTCGCCATCGCAACGCAACAGTAGCCCGACCGGATCATCGCTGTCAGAGCCAGAAATGCGAACATGGAGACGTGCAGACTTTTGTTCACTCGATCAGACGGGCCACCGCAATCGCTCCCGACCACGAGGCACTGGTGTGCGGAGACCAACGCCTCACCTACCGCGACTTCGGCAGCCGGCTCCGACGTCTGAACGGCTACCTCCGAGGGCTCGGGGTCGAACCGGGCGGGCGCGTCGCCGTGTTGTCGTTCAACTCGATCCCGTTCACCGAGCTCTACTGCGGGATCTCGATGGGCGGCTGGGTGCAGGTGCCGCTGAACTTCCGATGGGCCGAACCCGAACTGGCCTACGCGCTGCAGGATTCGGGCGCGCGCGTGCTGTTCTGCGATCGCGATCCCGGTGGGCTCGCCGATCTGGTCGACCGCGTCGTTCGCATCGATCTGGGCGAGTACGACGCTGTGCTCGACGGCGCCGACGAGATCGACTTCGACGATCGGGCCGTGCACGAGGACGACCTCGCCGGGTTGTTCTACACGGGCGGCACGACCGGGGTCAGCAAGGGTGTCATGCTCACGCACCGCAACCTGGTCGCGAACGCCTGGAACATGCAGGTCACGCAGCCGATGACCGGAGCCGACCGGTATCTGATCGTCGCTCCGATGTTCCACGCGGCGGGGTCGGTCAGTGTGTTGCAGTCGATCTTCGTCGGAGCGACACAGGTCATCCTGCCCGCCTTCGACGCCGGCACGATGCTCGATCTCATCGAGACCGAACGGATCACTCAGACCCTGGGTGTCCCCACGATGGTGGCCGCCACCGTCGAGGAACAGCTCGCGCGGCCGCGCGACGTGTCGACGTTCCAGGTCTACGCCCATGGTGGCTCGCCGATCGCGATGGAGGTCGTGAGACGCGGCGTCGAGGCGTTCCCCGGTACCCAGTTCCTGCATCTGTACGGCGCCACCGAGACATCCCCGATCATCAGTGGGCTCGTCGACGAGGTTGCACTGCTCGGAACCGACCGCGAGAAGTCGGCAGGCCAGCCCGTCATCGGCTGTGAAATCGTCATCCGGGACCCCTCTGGCCGGGCGCTGCCGGCCGGCCAACCGGGCGAGGTCACCATTCGCGGCGCGAACGTGATGGCCGGCTATTGGAACAAGCCCGAACAGACCGAGGCGGCGCTTCGCGACGGTTGGTACTGGTCGGGCGACGTGGGTCGCCTCGACGACGAGGGCTACCTGTTCCTGCTCGACCGGTCGAAGGACATGATCATCTCGGGTGGCGAGAACATCTATTGCACCGAGGTCGAGGATGCCCTCTACACCCACCCGGCCGTGCTCGAAGCGACGGTGTTCGGAATCCCCAGCGAGCGATGGGGCGAGGCCGTGCATGCCGTCGTGGTCCTCCGGCCGGGTGCCGCCGTCGACGAGGTGGCGCTGATCGACCATTGCCGCTCGTTGATCGCCGGCTACAAAGCACCGCGTTCAGTGGCATTCTCCGCCGAGCCCCTACCCAAGTCGGGGCCCGGCAAGGTGTTGAAGCGCGAGTTGCGCGCTCCGCACTGGGCAGATCGGGACAGCTCGATCGGCTGAGTCCCGTTTCAAGTCGCACGATTCGAACGGCCCACCCGGGCTGGCATCGCGCTGGAAACGCTTGCATACTGGTCGCGTGCCCGAGCCGACGGTGAACCGTGCCTCCCCCGACCACGACCCGAACGATCAGACGTCCTGGTGGCGCCACGGGGTCGTGTACCAGGTGTATCCCCGCTCATTCGCCGACGCGAACGGCGACGGGACCGGCGATGTCGAGGGCATCCGGTCGCGGCTCCCGTACCTGCAGCAGCTCGGTGTCGACGCGATCTGGGTCTGCCCGTGGTACCCGTCGCCGCTGAACGACGGCGGGTACGACGTCGCCGACTACCGGGACATCCATCCCCGGTTCGGCACCCTCGCCGACGCCGAAATGCTCATCGCCGATGCCCACCGACTCGGCATCCGGGTGATCATCGATCTCGTCCCGAACCACACGTCGAGCGAACATCCCTGGTTCGAGGCTGCGCTCGCCGCCGATCCCGGTTCGCGCGAGCGAGCGCGATACATCTTCCGTTCGGGCAAAGGCCTTGACGGAGATCTGCCGCCGAACAACTGGACCTCGGTGTTCGGGGGCTCTGCGTGGAAGCGAGTTGCCGATGGCGAGTGGTACCTGCACCTCTTCGACCACACCCAGCCCGACCTGAACTGGGAGAACGAAGAGGTCCGTGCCGAGTTCGACGACATCTTTCGCTTCTGGCTCGCACGCGGTGTCGACGGGTTCCGAATCGATGTCTCACACGGCATGGTGAAAGACCCGGCGTTCCCCGATGTCGAGATCACCGAGGAACTGCTCGAGAGCAGCCAGGCCACCGACCACCCGCATTGGGATCGCGACGGTGTCCACGAGATCAATCGGCGTTGGCGCCGCGTGCTCGACGAGAGCGGCAGCGACGTCATGATGGTCGCCGAGGCCTGGGTCAACGCGACCAACCTGCCGCTGTACCTGCGACCCGACGAGTATCACCAGTCGTTCAGCTTCGACTTCCTCGTAACTCCCTGGGGCCGCGACGCAGCGATCGCGGCGATCGATCGCGCGATCGGCGCAGCGCGAGCGGTCGGTTCGACCCCGACGTGGACGCTGTCGAACCACGACGTCATGCGGCACACGACGCGGTACGGCCTGCTTGCAGACACCAACTGGCGAACCTGGCCGCTCACCGGTCCAGCCAGCGCGCTCGACCCCGACCTCGGTCTGCGACGGGGCCGAGCGGCTTCGCTGCTCATGATGGCGCTGCCGGGTTCGGCGTATCTCTACCAGGGTGAGGAACTCGGCTTGCCGGAGGTGTGGGACCTGCCACCCGAAGTGCTCGACGACCCGGTCTGGGAGGACTCGCACCATGAGCAAAAAGGGCGCGACGGTTGCCGGGTGCCGCTCCCCTGGTCGACCGACGGCCCGTCGTTCGGCTTCGGAGACGCCGAGCCGTGGCTGCCCCAACCCGACTCGTTCGGGGACCTGTCCGTCGACGCACAAACCGGCGTGCCCGGTTCGACACTCGAGATGTACCGAACGGCCCTGGCCGCTCGAGCCCTCCACATGGTCGGCGACGAGTCGTTCGAATGGCTCGACCTCGGGGACGAGGTGCTGGCATTCCGCCGCGGCAGCGGCGCGATCTGCATCCTCAACTACGGCGGGGCAACGATCGACCTGCCCGAGGGCCGTGTGATCGTCTCGAGCACCGATGTCGGGCACGGCCTGCCGGGCGATGCCTGTGCCTGGGTGCTACCGGCCTGAACCGGACCGCGACGGCCACGCACGGCCGATCGACTTCGACGTCGGCCACGCAGCGCGCGATGCTTTTCGAGCGACCCGAGCGAGGAGGTACACGGATGGGATACGAATGTTTCGATGTCGAGATCGTCGACAGGGTGGGCCACATCCGGATGAACCGTCCCGAGAAGAGCAACTCGATGGTCGCTGCCTTCTGGCGGGAACTGCCCGAGATCGTCGATGAATGGTCCCGATCCGGTTCTGTCCGGGCCGTCGTGTTGTCGAGCATCGGCAAGCACTTCTGCTCGGGGATGGACCTCGAGGTGTTCGCCACCGACGAGTCGATCGGCCCGGCGACGACCAGCGGTCACCGCAGCCGGCGCAACGAACGCTTCCGCAGTACCGCACTCAAGCTGCAGGACACGTTCACGGCGCTCGAACGAGCTCGCATGCCGGTGGTGTGCGCGATCCAGGGGGCGTGTGTCGGTGGAGGTATGGATCTCGTCTCGGCCGCCGACATGCGCTACGCGGACGAATCGGCGTTCTTCTCGATCGCAGAGATCAACATCGGCATGACTGCCGACGTCGGCACGTTGCAGCGGATGCCCAAACTCGTTCCCGAAGGCATCGTTCGCGAACTCGCCTACACGGGTCGGCGATGGTCGGCCGAGGAGGCGCATGCGGCCGGGTTCGTGAATGCCGTGTTCCCCGATCACGACGTCATGCTGAACTGTGTGATGGACATCGCCGCCGAGATCGCCGCCAAGAGCCCCATAGCGGTGTGGGGCACCAAGCAGACGATGCACTACACCCGCGATCACTCCGTGGCCGACGGGCTCGAATACGTCGCCAACTGGAATGCCGCCATGTTCGACACCGACGACATGAGCGAGGCATTCACCGCCAAGGCGGAACATCGGCCGGCGGAATTCCCGGATCTCTGGCCTCTCAGCGACGGTCTCTGAGGCCGGCCTGCTGCAAACGAGCGCCTGCTCACGGATCGCCCGTGTGACCGTCGGTGCGGGTGCGCCGCACGATCGCCGTTCGCAACGGCATCGACGAGATCTCGAACACGGCACCGGCGACCTGCGCCGGCGTTCTGGCCGCCTCCAGCAGCCCGCGGCCCAGGCTGGCACCGGCGCGACGACCTGACGGCCGGCGAACCCAGCCCTCAGAAACGAACACACCGATCGACACCGCGGCGACGGCGAGCATGATTGCGGCCACGATCAACCAACCCCAACGAGTGTTGAGCGTGGGAATGTTCGTGTGATTCATGCCGAAGAACCCGGCGATCAGCGACAGCGGCAGCATCACCGCCGCGTAGACGGTGAGCACCTTGGTGACCTCGGTCGCCTGACGGGCCTCGGCCCCACGGTACGCATCGAGCGTCTCCGCCAGGGCGGCGCGAGCGGCGTCGAGACCGGTCGCAGCGCGGGACGCCACATCGAAGACGTCCGAGAACCGGCGGCGAGCCGAGTCGGTGATCAACGGCGACTCGGTCGACCGCAGCAGGTCGAGCGCCTCCCGTTGGGGCGTCACCACGCGGCGCACCTTCGACAGGTCGGCTCTGACGGCGGTGACGTCGGCCAACAGGTTCGGATCCGCAATGAGCGCCTGAGCGATCAGTCCGTCGGTTCGGGCATCGAACGCGTCGACGACGGCGAGCAGCCGACGGGTCACCCCATCGGCGAGGCGGGCTGCGAGGTCGCCGCATCCGCCAACCGCCAACTCGGAGTGTTGTTGCACTGCGTGCCACAAGCTGTCGATGGCCGGCGCCAGAGGTGCGTGGAAGGTGACCAGCACGTTGGGCATCACGAAGCAGTCGACTTCGTAGGTTTCGACCCTGTCGTCACGCAGACCGTGCATGACGATCAGCATCTGGTCCACGAAGTCATCGACCTTGGGAAGATCCGAGTCGTGAATCGCGTCGTGCACCGCGATCGGGTCGAGTTGGAGGCCCTCCAATCTGATCGCGTTCTCGTCCTCGCCGGATCCGATGGTGATGTCGATCCAAGCCCACCCGCTCGTGGCGAGAGCCGCCTCGGCGGGCTCGACGACCTCCGGATGGCCGGTACCGTTCCAACGCAGGGCGCGAATCTCCATGGATGAGATCCTGTCTCGTCGGCGAGGCCGAATCGCGGACGATCGGCATCCGGCCCACGACACGATCCACCGCCTGTCGCTCGGCCGCTTCGGTTGGTGCTCGACCGAAGCGGGACAGTGACGTTCGTTCAGGCCTGATGCCGGCTGATCGATCGCCACACGCGTTCAGGCGTGGTGGGCATGTCGACGTGCCGAACGCCGAGGTGTGCGAGCGCGTCGACGACCGCATTCTGGACAGCCGGGGTGGCGCCGATGGTTCCGGATTCCCCGATGCCTTTGGCTCCCAGCGGATTACGCGGCGTGGGTGTCTCCTGTGGGATCCGCTCGAAACTCGGGAGCTCGGCCGCCGAGATGATGCCGTAGTCCATGAACGTCGCCGTGAGCGGATTGCCGTCGGAGTCGTAGATGAACTCCTCCATCAGCGCCTGGGCGATCCCAGACGCCACCCCGCCGTGCACTTGGCCCTCGACCAGGAGAGGATTCACCATCGTGCCGGCGTCGTCACACGCGAGATGACGCAGAATCGTGACCTGACCGGTGTCTCGGTCGACTTCGACCACCGACAGGTGCGCACCGAACGGGAACGTCGCTCCCGGCGGCTGGAAATCGGCCTCGGCCCTCAACGGTTCGCCCCGCTCGTCGCGGAATCGGGATGCGATCGCAGCCCAATCGGTGGACACCACCGGCGTCCCAGCGACCGAGAACAGGCCAGACGCTGCGTCGAGCACGACGTCGGCCGGGCTGGCCTCGAGGATCTCGGCGGCGATCTCCTTGGCCCGTTCGACCACGGTTTCACTCGCCTCCCACACCGCGCTTCCACCGGCCTGCAGCGACTTCGACCCACCGGTGCCGCCGCCACGGGCCACCTCGTCGGTGTCGCCATGGCGTACCTCGATCCGGGCGAACGGGATCCCGGTGATGTCGCTCGCGACCTGGGCGAACGCCGTGTGGTGTCCCTGGCCGTGTGATGACGATCCGGTCAACACCAGTGCTGAACCATCGGTCCGCACCTCGATACTGCCGAACTCGGAGTTCGCCATCGGGTTCGCGATCTCGACATAGGTCGACCAGCCCAGCCCGAGCCACGGCTCGTCGTCGGTGGCCCGCCGCCGCGATTGCTCCGCTCGTAGCGCTGGATAGTCGGCGGCCTCTATGACCGCTGTGATCGCCCGGTCGTACTCCCCCGTGTCCATCTGGGCGCCGGTCGGCGAGTTGAACGGGAACGCCTCCGGCCGGATGAAGTTGCAGCGCCGCACCTCGACGGGATCCATCCCGATCTCGGCCGCGAACGCATCCATCATGCGCTCGATCGCTGCCGCCGCCTCGGGTCGCCCGGCCCCTCGGTATGCGCCGACGGGCACCTTGTTCGTGACGACCGACGTCGAGTGGTAATCGACGTTGGCGATGTCGTAGACGCCCGAAGCCATGATCCGGCTGATGAACGGCAACACCGAGCCGACCTCGGGATAGGCGCCGCCGTCTTGCAGCGCCTGCACACGGTACGCCGTGACCCGACCGTCACGATTTCCACCGATCGTTGCAGCGAAGTCACAGCCTCGGCCGTGCACCAGCCCGAGCATGCTCTCGGTGCGTGTCTCTGCCCAACGCACGGGACGCGCCAGCCTGCGGGCCAGCAGCGCGACCACCACATCCTCCGGGTAGCCGCCGTTCTTGGCCCCGAACCCGCCACCGACGTCGGGACAGATCACACGAACACGACCAGGATCGACGCCGGTCGCCGCTGCCAGGGTGTCTCGAGTGCCGTGCGCACCCTGAGTGGTCGCCCATTGGGTGAGCCGTTGGCCACCTCGGCCATCGTCATCCCATCGGGCAACAGCGGCGCGGGGCTCGAGCGGGCATGGTGCCATTCGCTGGTTACGGAAGACCAGGTCGGTGGTGACTTCGCAACCGTCGAAGAAGTCGTCGCCCGATGACGGCGGCACCTGGAACGCGATATTCGTACCCGCATCGGGGAACAACAACACGTCGCCCGCGAGAGACTCGAGCGGGGAGACGACTGCGGGCAGCGGCACGTAGTCGACAACGACGAGTCCGGCGGCGTCGACACCTGCCGTCAATGATGTCGCGACGACCACGGCGATCGGCTCGCCAACGTATCGGACACGATCGGATGCCAACCGCGTGCGCCGCATGTCTTGATTGAGCATGCCCATCGACGGCGGCGACGCGGACAGCCCCAGGTCGGCAGCGGTGAACACGCCGATCACTCCGTCGGCGGTCGCCGCCCCGGACACGTCGAGCCCGACGATGTCGGCGTGAGCCATTTCGGAACGTACGAAGACGGCGTGCAGCGCGTCGACGGGAGCGAGATCGTCCACGTATTTCCCACCCACGGTGAGCAGATCGGGGTCCTC
>JAHEDX010000014.1:0-3863 GCA_024641005.1 Acidimicrobiaceae bacterium | reverse complement strand
GTCAGATACTCGCAGATGTCCGAGGCGTCTAGCGTCGACGTGCAGCGGAAGCGAGATCGTCGGTCGTGAACGGACCGACGGCCTTGTCTTCGGCCACGTAGTGGTACAGGGCCACGCCGAAGACGCCGCGGGTCGCACCGCTGTAGACGGCACCTCCGACCACGATGACCAACCCGACAACCGCGAGCAGGGCACCGCCGGCAACTCCGGCGGTCGACCCGGAGGCGACCATGACGACGCCGAGCCCACCGACGATGCCGCCGGCGATCATCACCAGCCCGGCGATGCCACCGATCACGAGATTGCCGGTGACCTGCTGACCGAACCGTTCCTTGACCAGCTGCCCCGACCGCTTCACAGCAGCGACGGGCCCGATGCCCTCGAGCGCAAGGACGGGAATGACGAGGAAGGTGACGAGGCCCCAGATCGCAGCACCGATCCCGGCGGCGATCCGTCCCGCGGTACCTCCACGATCGCGTAGCACAGCGAAGAACACCGAGACCAGCGCCGAGACGAGTGCCCAACCGGCGATGACCGGGATCCGGTTGCGGGCCACCGATCTGGCCGCTGCGATGTCGGGCTCACGGCCTTGGAGCGCTTCATCGGCTGCGGCAGCGAGGATGACGTTGTAGTAGATGACGGCGAACGCCGCGAGATACGAGCCCAGCGCGAGCAGCACCACGCCGACCGCAACGATCGAATCAGTCGACGACCCGAGCATGAACATGCCGGGGACGGCGATCACGAGCCAGGCAGCGAGGGCGAGGAAGCCTCCGGTCAACGGCAGCTTGGCCAGACCCTTGTGGGCACGGACGACACTCCACGCCTTCTTGGTGAGCTGCCATCCGGAACGCATACGGTCGAACATCTCGGCGACCTTACCCGCACCCCCTGTCCGCTGCTGCGTGTGCCGCGGATCGAGCGACGCACGCTCGCGCCGTGCAGCCCACCACACCCCTGCATACGGTCGAGTACATACGGTCGAACTCGACGTCGTGGGTCGGTCGGTTCGTCGGTGTCAGATGTGCAGGAGCGGCGTACATGATCGACATCTGCTTCTATGTCTCCACCTCACGGGGAGGTGGAGATGCTTCGACCGAACGGAGCCGGACTACTCCGGTGGCGCTAGTGTTTCGATCTCATGACGATTTTCCCGCACTTCTTCGCGCGCGCTCGGCGAGGCCTTGTCGTGGTGCTGGCCACGGTCGTCGTCGTGGCCGGCTGGTCCGATGTCGCGTTGGCGCACACTGATTTCGAGTCGTCCGATCCCGCCGACCAGCAGACCATCGTCGGACCGATCGACACGGTGACGGTGACCTTCACGAACCCGGCCACTCCGTCGGGCGACGGGTTCCAGTTGCTCGACCCGTCCGGCACTGTTCGTACGCCGACAGCGATCGACTCCGGGGACGGCACCGTGTTCGTCCTGCGATTCGACCCGCCCCTCGGCGCAGGAACCTACGGAGTGCGTTGGAAGGTCCAAGCAGGCGATGCACACCCGATCGAGGGCACCTTTCGATTCGACGTCGAGATTCCGGTCGCCACCACCACGGCAGCGGTGAACCCACCCGTCACTACGGCGCCCGCCGCGGCGGCTCCGGTCGCCTCGACGACCGCACCGTCGGTTGCGGTGATCGCCACGGACGAGCCGAAGGCCAGCGCGCCTCGCGAGTCTCTCGACGACTTCCTTGCGAGCGACTCCTCGCCGGAGGGCGCTGTCCCGGTGGGCCGGTTCGGTCGGACGCTGACCTTCGCCGGCACGATCTTCGGCGTCGGCGCTCTGGCGGCGCTCGCCTGGGTGATCCGCGGCCGACGCGACGAACTCCGAAGCGTGATCTCCTGGATCCGCCTCGCCGGACTGGTCGTCGCGGTCGGGGGCATCGTCGAGTTGGCCGGGCTGCAGGCCTCGCAATCGTTGCCGGTTCGCGATCTCATCGACACGAAAGCCGGCTTCGCTTCGGTACTCAGGGTCGTGGGCGGAATCACCGTGTGGTTCGGCTTCCACGAACGGGCCGGCCACTTGATCGCGCCTGCGCAGTCCGTGTCGGCCGCTGTCGCCACCGATCTCCCGTCGCAACGCCCCACCAGCGCGACGACCGATCCGCAACGCGAACACCGATGGTCCCCCACAGCATCGGCAGGGCTCGGACTGACCGGTCTTGCCCTCATCCTCGCTTCCTATTGGTTCAACGGCCACACGGTCAGCAAAGGCCCGTGGGCGGTCCATTCTCTCCTCAACTTCGTCCACGTCGGTGCCGCATCGGTCTGGGGTGGCGGCGTGTTCGCCATGACCATGGTTGCCTGGCTCCGTCGACGACATGCGGATCCGACCAGCATGGCAGCGATGGTGATCCGATTCTCGATCCTCGCCACGATCTCGCTGACCGCAGTGATCGGCGCCGGGCTCACCATGACCATCCTCATCCTCGACACGCCCGGCGACCTGTTCGCCACCGAATGGGGACGCATCCTCCTCGTCAAGACGCTCGCCGTCACCGTGGCCGCCGCAATGGGCGCCTACAACCACTTCCGGCTTCGTCCAGCGCTCGAGGCCTCGCCGAACGATCCGTCGCTTGCCCGACAGATACGAACCACACTCACCATCGAGTCGGTCGTGTTTGCATCCGTCGTCGTGTTGACGGCATGGCTCGTCGCGTCCGCAACCTGACGTACCGACGTTTCGCGTGACCCGGCGTCACGCCGGCAGGGCATGACTGCGATCTCGACGACATCCGGCAGCCTCATGCCACCCAGTGGGACTACTCGCGCCACACCCGGGCCGATGTGAGGCGACCGTCGCGCTCGGCGAGTCAATACTCGAAGGGTTCGACATCGCCGGTCCGGCCGACGAGCACCACCGGCTGTCGTTCCCACGTGCTGACGTCGCCACCCATGCCAGGCGAGTCGGCAGGCATCCCAGGGAGGGCCAACCCGACCGCATCAGGGCGATCGCGCAGAAGGCGCTCGATCGCACCGACGGGCACGTGGCCCTCGATGACATAGCCATCGACCAACGCCGTGTGGCACGAGCCGAGGCCGTCGGGAATTCCTAGGTCGGCTCGAAATGTGGCTCGGTCGACGTCGTCGGTCATCTCGACGTCGGCACCGTGGTCTTGCAGGTACACGACCCACCCCGAGCAGCAGCCTCAACCGGGATCTCGCCGAACCTCGAATCGAACGCCTGACAATTCAGTACCCAGGGCGGGCACCGATGTCGTCAGCGACACACTCGATACCGACGTTGGCTCGTTGGCGTCGCTCTTCGACGTCCCGCAGGCCGCGACCAGGAGGATCACCGTCAACGTCGCGGTGGAACAGATCTTCTGCATCCTCAGGTCTCGCGTCATCGCCGACGACGCTAGCGGTGCTGTGCCTGGGCAGACAGGTCGCGGACCGATCCCGGCCGACTGTTCATGTCGGCTCTCGGCGGGCGACACCAGGTCGATGGTGCCGATCGCTGCAGAGGGCTGATGGTCGAGAACGCTGCACGTGGTGACATTGCGGCCCCTCACGACCCAGGGGCAGGCACCTGGCTGCGTTTGATTCCGCACAGGATCACCATCGACGCCGCTTGGCCTGACGTAGAAGCTGTTGTTCGGTCATCTGACTTCCTTCTCATCGAAGGACTCAGGTGTCAACAACCTCCGTCAGTTTCATATCTTGAGCCATTGGCAATCCATTGGCAACGAGGTTGCGATACGGAAAGAGCCACTCCGAAGAGTGGCTCTGACCTGGTCTTTCTTGGCAGCCCGTACGGGATTCGAACCCGTGCCGCCACCTTGAGAGGGTGGTGTCCTAGGCCACTAGACGAACGGGCCAAGCTGCGTTGCCCGACGCTACCGCCGAGCTATGTGAACCGGACG
>JAHEDX010000065.1 GCA_024641005.1 Acidimicrobiaceae bacterium | reverse complement strand
GGGCGAGCGCCTCGGGGTTCGAACAATCCACCACGATCTCGTGCAGCGCTCCAATGGCCATGCAAGTACCGTACGTCCCATGGCGACGCCATTCCAGATCACGATCGACTGCCACGACGCGGACGCTATGTGTACGTTCTGGTCGATCGCCCTGGGATACGTCCTCGAACCGCCTCCCGCCGGCTACCTGTCGTGGGAAGACTTCCTGCGTGCCAACGACATCGCGACGCCGCAGCCCGGTGCCATCGGCGCACTCGTCGACCCCGACAACATCGGTCCGCGCATCCTCTTCCTGCGGGTGCCCGAGGCGAAGGTCGTCAAGAACCGGGTGCACCTCGACATCCGCGCCGGGCGCACCGACGTGGACAAGCAGGCCAAGGTCGCAGAACTCCTCGAAGCCGGAGCGTCCGAGATCCGCCGCGTCGACGAGCACGGCAACTGGTGGATGGTGATGGCCGACCCGGAAGGGAACGAGTTCTGTGTCACCTGACCAACCACTGAATCCGGCGAGCGCCGCGATCCGAGCCGGTCGCCGGGCCAGCGGCGCATCGTTGGCGCCGGCACTGTTTGCATCGACCGTGTGGGAGTCCGATTCGATGGACGACGCCCACCGGCGCGCAACACGCTTGCGCGCCGACGAGTTCTACGGCCGGTACGCCAACCCGACCGTGCGCTCGTTCGAAGAAGTCGTCGCCGAACTCGAGGGAGCCGAGGATGCGATGGCGTTCGGTTCGGGGATGGGCGCGATCGCCACCACCGTGCTGGCGTTGTGCTCGGCCGGAGACCACATCGTCGCCGCCAAACAGCTGTATGCCGGAACGCTCGCGTTCCTGCAGGGCCCGTGCGCACGGTTCGGTATCGAGGTCACGCTCGTCGACGGCACGACGCCGGGCGCGTTCGCCTCGGCGGTGCAGCCGGGACGCACCACGATCGTGATGGCCGAGACACCGTCGAACCCTCGTCTCGAACTGTGCGACCTCGACGAGCTGGGCTCGATCATGGGTCCGTTCACCGTCGTCGACTCGACGTTCGCCACCCCGCTCGGTCAGCAGCCTCTGGCGCACGGCGTCGATCTCGTCCTGCACTCGGCCACCAAGGGCATCGCCGGGCACAACGACGCGACGATCGGCGTGATCGCCGGCGAGAAGGAACTGATCGACGCGATCTGGGCATACGGCGTGCTGCACGGGGCGATGGCATCACCGTTCGATGCGCTCAACGCCCTGCGCGGGGCTCGCACCCTGGGTGTGCGCACCGCCCATCAGACTGCAACGGCACAGCGCCTGGGCGAATGGCTCGAGCAACATCCGGCCGTGGCCAGGGTGCACTACCCGGGGCTCGCCTCGCACCCGCAGCACGATCTCGCCAAGCGGCAGATGCGTCAGTACGGCACCGTGCTCGCGTTCGAACTGGCCGGCGGTCGCGATGCGGTCGGCCTGCTGCTCGATCGGATCCAGCTCGCCCGCCGTGCCACCTCGCTGGGCGGCCCCGAGACGCTGGTGTGCCACCCCATGACCACCACCCACGCCAGCCTGACACCCCAAGAGCAAGCAGACACCGGCGTCACCGAAGGTCTCGTACGGGTCAGCCTCGGCCTCGAGGACCCCGGCGACATCATCGCCGACTTCACCAGGGCACTCGCCTGACCCGACACCCGCCGGGCTCGGGTCAACCGACGCGAGACGCTCGGGCCGTGGATGGTTCGGGTAGCAGGTCTGCCCACATCGTGTACAGGCCCCAGAGACCGCCGCGCTCGATCCAGGCGAGCAGCTCCTCACCGGCCTGACGTGCAGCCTGATGATCGTCGCCGACCAGTGAGACGAAGATCGCCTTCGCGGTCGCCACATCCTGTTCGAGGGCGACCTCCTCGAGACGTGGCATCAGCGAGACGAAGCGCTCGGCGCAGACCGCCACGTCACCAGCCAGGCCGAGGCGAGCCATCTCGGCCAGCGCGAGCAGACTCGTGCGGATCGGCCCCGGCATGGTCGTCGACAACACCTGTTCGACCTGGTCGACCAGAGCGGTGTCGCGGAGCCGTACTGCAGCATGTAACGCCTGGAACAAGCCGGCCGGTTCCCGAGCGCCGGCAACGAGTCCCTGCCGATGCGCTTCTGGCCAGTCGCCTCTCACACCGTGGAGCACCGCCAACCCGTCGGCGAGACCGATCAGCAGCTGTTCGTCGTCGGTCGCCAGCAGCCGCCCTGCCGCCAGCTCCATCATGCGCTCCCAGCCGTCGGCACCGGCTATGACGTCGGACAGGGCGCCGTACCACTCGACCCACTCGACAAATGCCAGCTGGGTCCCGCTCAGCTGTCGTTCGTCGACACTGGCGACCAGGTCGGCAATCTCGTCGAGAGAACCGTTCGACAATGCGGTAGTGGCGATGTCCATCTCGAGGCGCACGATCCACTCTTGCCGACCGAAACGTTGCACGTAGTCGGCCATGCGATGCTGCCAGTTGCGCGACGCGCGAGGATGGATCGACCGCATCGTGGCCATCAGGTTGTTGGTGGCCCGGGCTGCCGGAGCCAGGAGGCCTTCGCGATCAGCGATCTCGATCGCTCCAGCCAGCCCCGCGATCGCCTCGACGGGGCGGGACCCGAATCCGAGCGCTGTCGCGCGCGAGATCAACAGATCGACCGTGATCGACGTGAGCTCGAGCGCCTCGGCGACGGGGAGCGCCCGATCGGCCACCGCCACAGCTTCGTCGGCACGCATCACCAGCGAGTAGCTGCGCACCGCCTCGGCTGCGATCCGAAGCGACAGCTCGTCGTCGATCTCCGCGAGCGCGTGATAGACGGGCTCGATCACCGCCAGCGCTGCCGGCGATTCGAAATACGAGTTCAAGATCTCCGATCGTGCCACCGCAACGAGCTGTGCCCCGCGCCGGTCGTCGACGCCGGCGTACAGCGCCGCTGCGCGGTCGAGATAGGCGAGCCCGCGGTCTTTGAAGCCCTCGTCGCGGGCATTGGCCGCAGCTTCGACGCACCACACGGCGATCCTCGTGTCGCTGCGTTCGCTCAGTTCGATCGCATGGTCGTAGAGGTCCATCGCCACGACACCGGCATGGAGCGCTGCGCTACGCCGAGCGGCACCGATCAGGCTGTCGATCGCCCGTTGCACGAGCTCGTTGCGCTCGGGTCCGTCCGGTGACGACTCGTATGCCCCCACGTAATGCTTGGCGACCACACCGGCGAGTTCGGGATCATCGTCTCGGCCGAAGTACTCGGCGGCGGCGATGTGCCGGGCTCGGCGCTCGGAGCGATTCAGTGCACCGTATGCGAGCTCTTGGATGAGACCCTGGATGAACCGATATTGCCCACGCTCGGGCGACCGCAGCTCGTCGACCACCTCGAGCACGTCCAGCCGCACCAACTGTCGCAACGCCTCGTCCACGTCAGCATCGGTGGACCGTCCGACGCCGCGCAACGCCGCCGGCTGGAACGTGAGACCGAGCACCGAGGCATCCTGCAGGACGGCGCGATGTGTCGGATCGAGCCGGTCGAGTCGGGCACCGATCACGGCCTGCAGGCTGTCGGGGATCGCCAGGGCGACCGAATCCCCCTGCCACACATAACCCTCGCCGTCGGCCACGAGCGATCCCGAGTTCGTGAGCATCCGGATGATCTCGGCCGCATACAGCGGAAAGCCCGACGCCCGTTCGACGATCCGGTCGACCACGTCGGGGTCGACACCGTCGAGATACTCGCCCACGACTGCCCGCATGTCGTCGTGATGGAGCGGTGCCAGAGCGACCTTGATCGAGGCCCGTTGCTGCGATCCGAATCCGGGATGGCGATCGAGCAGTTCGGGACGTGCCAAGGCGATCACCAGGATCGGCGCCCGGGTCGAGCGGTCGACGAGGTCGGTGATGAACTCGACGACCGCATCGTCGGCCCAGTGCAGGTCTTCGAACACCAACACGGTGGTTCCGCGTCGAGCGATGTGCTGGAACAGCGAACGGAGGGCGGACAGCAGCTCGGAGCGCGAACCGGTCGGCAGGTCCGCCACCCCAAGCAGCCCGGCCACCCATCCCTCGATCCAGTTCCGGTCGTCGGTGTCTTCGACGAACTCGGCCAGCATGGTGCGCAGGCGGGTACGGGCCCGCGTCGGCTCTTCGTCCTCGAGGATTCCCGCTCGCTGGCGCACCATTTCGACCAGCGACCACATCGGGATGCCATCGCCGTACGACGGCGACCTGCCCTGATGCCAGTAGACGGCGTCGGCGAACCCGTCGACGTGATTCATGAACTCTTTGGCGAGGCGTGATTTCCCGATTCCCGCCTCGCCCGTGACCGACACCAGGCGCGAGCGCTGCTCGGCCGACGTGGCATCGAGCCAGTCCTTGAGCAACCGCATCTCGCGGTCACGGCCACCGAAGGGCAGCTCACGCATATTGACGTCACCGCCGACGCGACCCGCGGGACGAACGGCTCGCCACACCTCGACCGGTTCGGACTTGCCCTTCAACTCGACCGTGCCGCGCGACTCGTACACGATCGACCTGGCCGTCACCTCTTGCGTGGCACGGCCGACGAACACCGTGCCCGGTTCCGCGATCGATTGCACGCGGGCCGACGTGTTGACGAGGTCGCCGACGATCATTCCGGTCTCGTTGCCGCCAGGGCCGACCGTGGTCGAGCCCGACATCACCCCCACCCGCAGACGCAGCCCGTCGTGACGTTGCTCGTCGCCGAGCGCCGACACCATCGACACCAGCTCGAGACCGGCACGTACCGCCCGCTCGGCGTCGTCCTCGCGAATCGACTCGGTTCCCCACACCCCGAAGATCGCATCGCCGATGAACTTCTCGACCACGCCTCCGAACCGTTCGATGATCGCCCGCGAGCGGTCGAAGTACACCGTCAACAGATCGCGCACCTCATCGGGATCTCGCCCCTCGGTGAACGCGGTGTACCCCACGATGTCGGCGAACAGCGCCGACACGAAGCGCCGGTCGGCCACCGGGCCGGCGATCGACTCGTGGCCCGTCGGCACCGGCTCTGCGCTCGTCAGTCGCGTGCCACATTCGGGACAGAACTTCGCGATCCCGGCGATGGCGGCAGCACAACTCGGACAGGTCCGGACAAGGCTTTCACCGCATTCACTGCAGAACTTGTTCGATGACGCGTTGTGAGTACCACAAGCGTCACAGTCGACGGTCGACCACCCGCCCGCTACGTCATCTCCCAAGCGGGGTCACCTCACGCGATGAGGTTGGCAGTGAGCGTTTGCTCTTCGCGCAGACGCGCGGTCATGTAGAGCAACAACTTCCAGACGAGCTCGGGCTTGTCGTTGATCACGGACTTGAACTCCCATGCTGTGATCGATGCGGTGCTGACCGGCCCCACCGCGACCACCGAGGCGGAACGAGGGCCGTCGTCGATCAGCGACATCTCACCGAAGAACTCGCCGGGGCCGAGCGTCAGGCGCTTGTTCTTACGGCGAACCATCACCTGACCGTCGACGATCAGATGGAAGCCCTGGCCGGTGCGACCCTCGGTCACGATCTCGTGATCGGGACGGTGCTCGACGATCCGCGTCCGGTCCCAGAGCTTGCCGAGGTCCTTCTGTGAGAGCCCTGAAAACAGTGGAACGCCCTGCAAGAGCTTGACGCCATCCTTCTTCGCGACCATCGATACCCCCATGTGATAGTTGCGCCACCTTAGCGTTCCCCCCGGACCCCACCGTCAAGTCGGTCGACCGAACGGATCGACCGACGATCCGGACGGCCGACTCGGTGTGCATCGGCCGGGGCGACCCCATCTCCTGGCACACTGCATCACGATGTGGAGCTTGATCGTCGCTGCGCTCTCGGCGTTCGGTGTGATGTTCGTGGCCGAACTCGGCGACAAGACGCAGCTGCTGGCGCTCGGTTTCGGTGCCCGCTACAGCCTGCGAACGGTCGCGATCGGTTTGGCGCTGGGTTACGCGGCCGCCGGATCGATCGCTGCAGCAGTCGGAGGGCTGCTCGGGTCCACACTCCCGGAGCGCCCGATCGGGCTCGCCGCGGGGGCCTTGTTCCTGGTGTTCGCTGCCCTCGCCCTGAAGGAGGAAGACGCCGAGGAGCAACATGTCGTGGCGGCTCGCAGCGTGATCGTCTCGATCGCCTTGACAATCGCGATCGCGGAGATGGGCGACAAGACACAGCTCTCGACGGCGGCTCTGGCCGCGAGGTCGAACCCGGTCGCCGTCTGGGTGGGTGCCACCGCCGGTGAACTGGCGGCAGGAATGGTCGGGGCGGTGGCCGGCCAACGGATCGGCACGAAGTTCGACCCCCGCACGCTGCGGCTGGCCTCGGCAGTGTTGTTCGCCGTGTTCGGCGTGGTGTTGATCGTCACCGCTTGGTGACGACCGGCGGCGACTCGAATCCGGCGCGACCGAGACTCAGCTGTAGTACGGGTTCTCGCCGGTGGTGTGGTCGGTGAGGTCCTTGACGCGCTGGACGGCAGGGATCGCCTCGCTGAGCATCGTCTGGACGCCGTCGAGCATCGTCATCTTGCTCATCGAGCAGCCGTGGCAGCCGCCACCCATCGTCATGTAAGCGGTGCCTTCACCGTCGTGACCGACATAGGTGACGAATCCACCGTGAGCGGCCAGCGCCGGGTTGACCTCGGCCGACACGAGCGCCTCGATCTCGGCCGACAGCTCGTCGTCGCGGGTGAGCCCTTCGATCGTCGGCGCCTCGGGCCGGTTGGGATTGCGGATCACGAGGCCTTGGGTCTCGGTGAAATCGAGCGTGGCGTCCTGCAACAGCTCGACGTTCTCACCCGGAACGATGATCTTGATCGCGGCACCGTCGGGGCCGTCGTGAGTCCGGACCTCGTCGGTGAAGGCAGCCTTCAGGTACTCGTCGAAGCTGAGGTCGTAGCGAAAGTCTTCGCCCGGAGCCGAAGCGATCGCCAGGCGCAGGCCGAGCAGCTCGGCATCGGTCTCGTCGGCGCGCAGCTCGAGCAGTTTCGCCATGGCCGCGTCGGTGATCGTGATGATCGGTCGGCTGGTACCCGACCCCTCACCACTGCCGGACGCCAATGCTTCGAGGGGGCTCATTGCTGGGAGGCTACCGTCGGGGTTCGTGAACCCCGATCCAGGCAACCTGCACAGCTCCTATTGGTACATCGACCAGCTGTTGACCGATGCCGATCGCTTCGCATCGCTGCTCGAGACCGAAGCGCTCGATGCCCCCGTCGCGGCGTGTCCCGGCTGGGACGTCGCACGACTCGCCGAGCACCTCGGTCAGATCCATCGATGGGCAGACTTCTGCGCGTCACATGGCCGTCGCCCCACCGCCGACGACGAACCCATGGAATCGTTCGATGCCGGCGTCGCCGCAGACTGGATGCGCACCGGCGCTGCCCGGCTCGCCGAGACGCTGCGGTCGCTCGACCCTGACGCGCCCACGTGGCATCCGTTTCCGGTCGAGCAGGTCGCGAGCTTCTGGCCGCGCCGGCAGGCGCACGAGACGGCGATGCACCGCTGGGACGCAGAACGCGCGGTCGGTCGGCCGGCCGCGATCGATCCCGAACTCGCGAGCGACGGCATCGACGAATACTTCGAGATCGTCATCCCTCGGCTGGTCGCCCGAGACGCGATCGCCCTGCCCGCAGGCAGCGTGCACCTGCACTGCACCGATGTGCACGGCGAGTGGTTGATCCGGGCCGACGACGACGGATTCCAGATGATCCGAGCACACCAGAAGGGCGACGCCGCGCTGCGAGGTCCGGCCGCCTCGATCCTGTTGCGTCTGTGGGGCCGCGAGTCCGACAAGACGGGCGAGCTGGAGCCGATCGGCGACGGGTCGGTGCTCGATGCGTGGCTGGCGATCGGCGGCGCATAGCCCGCCGGGTCGAACACCGAACGCGAACGATCACCGGGTAGGGCGATCAGCGGGTAGGGCGATCACCGGGTCGGGCGATCACCGGGTGCGAGCGCTGCCCGCACCGCCGTCCACGACGATCCGCTGCCCTGTGAGATAACCGGCCTGGTCACTGCACAGGTAGATCACCACGTCGGCGACATCAGACGGTTGGCACACGCGACCAAACGGGAAGGTCGCGTCGAGTTCGCGTAGATCGTCCATCTCACGCTTGCCGTAGATCGCGCGCGCCAGCCGCACGCCCATGTCGGTCTCGACCAGACCCGGAGCGACGATGTTGACGTGGATCCCGTGCGGCATCTCCTCCTTCGCCAACGTGTACGCCAGCGACTCGATCGCCGCTTTCCCCATGCTGTAGGGAGCGCCGTTGGGCCCGTGGGAGTGGGCCGCGACCGATGAGATCATCACGATGTCGCCGCGTCGGGCCTGACGCATGGTGGGCAGCACCAACCGACAGGCGTGGTGGGCGCCGACGGCGTGGGTGTGCAACACCCTGACCAGTTCCGCAGGGTCGGTATCGGCTACCGAGTTGCCGCGCGACGCGATGCCCGCGTTGCACACCAGCAGGTCGACCGGGCCGAGATCGCCCGAGATCTCGCTGACCATGGCCTGCATCGCGTCGGCGTCGTCGACCGATGCCGCATACGCTCGGGCCACGCCGCCGACCGATTCGATCGCGGCCACCGTGTCGGCGGCTGCATCGGTGTCGCGGCGATAGTTCACCGCAACGGCGGCGCCGGCCGCAGCGAGCTGCACGCTGATCGCACGCCCGATACCCCGTCCGCCGCCCGTCACCAATGCCACTCGACCCGAGAACTGACCAACCCCTGTGCTCATGTGTCAACCTTGCCAGGTGACCGAGGGCAGCAGGAAAGCGATCATCGCGGCGTTCTTCGCCAATCTGGGCATCGCCATCGCGAAATTCGTCGGGTTCGTCATCACCGGATCGGCCGGATTGCTCGCTGAATCGGTGCACTCACTCGCGGATACCGGCAACCAGGGGCTGCTGTTCCTGGGCGGCAACCGCGCCAAGCGTCAGGCGACCCCCGAGCATCCGTTCGGATACGGGAGGGAGCGCTACTTCTGGGCGTTCTCGGTGGCCCTCGTGCTGTTCTCGATGGGTGGGCTCTTCGCGTTGTACGAAGGCATCGACAAGTTCCGGCACCCGCACGAGGTCGAGAGCCTGTGGGTCGCGATCGCCATTCTCGTGTTCGGCCTTGGTGTCGAGGGGTTCTCGCTGCGCACCGCTGTCAAGGAAGCCGAACACACCAAGAGCAGCAATGTCAGCTGGTGGAACTTCATCCGCAACTCCAAGCAGCCCGAGCTGCCCGTCGTACTGCTCGAGGACACCGGAGCCGAGCTCGGCCTGCTCTTCGCGCTGTTCGGCGTGATCATGGCCAAGGTCACCGGCGACGGGCGCTGGGATGCCCTCGGTTCGATGGCGATCGGGTTGCTGCTGATCGCGATCGCGGTCGTGTTGATCGTCGAGATGAAGGGTCTGCTGATCGGCGAGTCCGCGACTCCCGACGATCGGCGGGGCATCGTCTCGGCGATCGAACAATCGCAACACGTCGGCCATCTCATCCACCTGCGCACCCAACACCTCGGCCCGGAGGAGATCCTGGTCGCAGCGAAGGTCGAGTTCGAGTCGACGTTGACGTTCGCCGAGTTGAGCCTGGCGATCGATGCCACCGAGGTCAACATCCGAGCAGCCGTACCCGCGGCGCGGGTGATCTACATCGAGCCCGACGTCAAGCGCCCCGACGGGCCTGCGTCGGCGCCCGACGACGACGCCGACGATCAGCCGGACGACGGGCCCGAACACTGAGTCGACGCGCTGTGCGCACTCGTGCGGCGATCGGCCGAACCAGCCAGACCCCTCACACGCTCGGGCTGATCGCCGTGTTCGCAGCGGTGCTGTCGTTCGCGATCAGCCTCTCGGTGGTCAAGTGGCCCGGCATCCCCGGTTCGGTGATCGCCTGGTGGCGGCTGATCGGTTCCTCGGTGTTGTGGTGGATGTTCCTCGTGGCGCGACGGCAGAGATCTGGCAACGCACTTCCGACGCTCGAGGCGTGGAGACTCTCTGCCCCTCCAGCGCTGTGCTTCGGCATGAACATCTCGTTCTTCTTCCTCGCGCTGACGCGCACCAGCGTCGCCCACGCTGATTTCATCTCGTCGATGTCGCCACTGATCCTGATCCCCGCTGGGTTCGTGTTCTTCGGGGAACAGCCGCGTTGGAGGGCGTTGCGTTGGGGAGCATTGAGCGCGATCGGCCTCGTGATCATCCTGTGGGCAGGTTCCGGCACGGGCGTCGCCACGCTCGGCGGTGACCTGCTGGTGATCGTCGGTGTCGGCGCGTTCGCCGGCTATCAGTTGCTCGCCAAACGCGCCCGGGCCCGAGGGGTCGAACCATTCGACTTCATGGCGATCGTGATGACGGTCGCGCTCGTGACCGCGACCCCGGTGGCGTTCGCCACGGCAGGTGACGACCTCTGGCCGCTGAGCACCAAGGCGTGGATCGCGGTCGGCATCCTCTCGGTGATGACCGGCATGGTCGGACACGGGCTGTTGTACTACGCCCACCGGTCCGTACCGATCGCCACGATCAGCCTGGTCCAGACGAGCCAGCCGACGATGTCGACGTTCTGGGCATGGATCCTGCTGGGCGAAACGATCACCTTGGGCCAGGTGCCCGGTATGGCGCTGGTCACCATCGGCGTCGCGATGGCCGTCTGGTCGAGTCATCGACCGTCACCCGACACCGCCCGATGACGACCTACGGTACGAGGGTGCGCGAACCCGTCGACCTGTTGATCCACGGCGAGACCGTCGTGACGATGAACGAAGCCCGGGACCAGCTGACCAACGGTGCGGTCGTCGTGCACGACGGTCGCATCGTTGCAGTCACGACGATGGCTGACGCAACCGATCGATTCGAGCCCGCGACGACCATGGGCGGGCCAGACACTGCGGTGATACCCGGGTTGATCAATGCCCACCAGCACCTCACGGGCGATCGCCTGCTGCGATCGACCATCCCGGACGACCTCGGCCTCGGTGACGCGCTCACCCAGTGGGCACTCCCAGCCCATGCCGCCCATACCGGTGATCTCGACGAACTGTCGGCGACCTTGTCGCTCGTCGAAGCGGCGACGAACGGCATCACCTACACGGTCGAGGCAGGAACGGTCGCCCACCCGGAACGCGTGCTGGCCGCCTTCGACAACGTCGGCGTCGGCGGCACGCTCGGCTCGTGGGGATGGGACGTCGGCGACGGCCCGCACGCCGGCAACGTCGATGAGGTGATAGCCCGTCAGGACGCGACGCTTCGGCTCACAGCAGGCCATCCGCGAGTCGACGGCTGGGTCACGCTCGTCGGACACGACCTGATGACCGACGAACTGGTCGTCGCCGCGAGCGAGTTCGCTCGGACGAACAACACCGGCCTCACCTTCCACATGTCACCCAGCCCCGCCGACGCGGCTGCGTACCTCGCCCGAACCGGTCGGCGACCGCTCGCACACCTCGCACACCTCGGCGCGTTGGGTGATCATCTCGCGATCGCCCACGCCGTCCACATCGACGACTCCGAGATCGACGCCGTACTCGACCACGACGTTGCGGTCGTCTCCTGCCCGTGGGCGTACCTGCGGCTCGGGCAAGGCATCACCCGGTCGTTCCGGCACCGGCAACTGCTTCGAGGCGGCGGCCGCCTCGCGCTCGGATGCGACAGCGAGAACGCCGGCGATTCGATCGACATCCTGCTTACCGCCCGGCTGTTCGCCGGCCTCGTGAAGGACTCGACCGGCGACCCGACACAGTTCACCTCCGGCCAGGCCTTGGCACTCGCGACGATCGATGCTGCGCGAGCGATCAAGATGCATCACGAGATCGGATCGCTCGAAGTGGGCAAGCGTGCCGACGTGGTCATCGTCGACACCACCGGTCCGATCTGGACGCCCCACGCCGACGATCCGATCATCGCGCTCGTCTGGGCGAGCGACGGGCGGTCGGTCCGCGACGTCGTGTCGTCGGGGCGGATCGTCGTTCGCGACCATGCCTGCGTCAGCATCGATCTCGGATCTCTCGTCATCGAAGCGCAGCAAGCGCACCACGAGCTGGTATCCAGGTGTGGTGCGCATCCTCGTAACGAATGACGACGGCATCCATGCCCCTGGGCTCCTCCACCTGGCGCAGGCGATGACGCCCCACGGCGACGTCGTCGTCGTGGCCCCCGATCGCGAGTTCTCCGGTGCCGGCGCGGCGATCGGTGCGATCTGGGAGTTCACACCGCACGTCACCCGCCACGATTTGGAGGGTGTCCCCGAGGCGTGGGCGGTGAACGGGCCACCGGCACTTGCCGTGATGTATGCCCGGCTCGGAGCGTTCGGCGAGCCGTTCGATCTCGTCGTGTCGGGCATCAATCCGGGCGCCAACGTCGGCCGATCGGTGTATCACTCGGGCACGGTCGGCGCCTGCTTGTCGGGACGCAACGGAGGCTGGTCGGGTGTGGCCGTCAGTCAGGCATCGAGTGGATGGGGCATCGAGGGCCAGGCGTACGAGGACGCGATCAAGCTGCAGAAGTGGCATACCGCGGCCGCGGTCGCGAGCGCCTTCGTCGGCGGTCTCATCGCCGACCCGCCCGACGAGGTGGTGATCGCCAACATCAACGTCCCCAATCTCGAACTCGACGAGATCGACGGGTGGTCGGTCACCGAGGTCGGCCAGCTCCCGCCCCGCGCGATGTCACGGGTCGAGCTCATGCAACGTGCCGATGCTCCCGAGCACTACGACGTGAACGTGACCTGGGGCGAGCCGATCGACCTGCCCGAGCACACCGACGGTGGCGCGATCGAACACGGACTCGTGTCGGTCAGCTATCTGACGCGACTCCAGGCCGAAGCTCGCGACGACCTCGCCGGTGCCGAGAAGGCCCTCGAGCACCTGCTGAGCTGACCCGAGGTCACGCTTGGTCAGACCAGCAGACCGACTGCTAGTTTCGTCCCCACACCATCCTCGGGAGGACGAGCTTCATGACGTATCCGAACACCCTGGTCTTCATCGATTTCCCCGTCGACGACGTCGATGCCGCTAACGCGTTCTACTCCGAAGTGTTCGGGTGGGAAGTCGAAGAGCGGATCCCCGGTGTGTTCCATCGCATCGTCCCAGGCCAGAACTTCAAGGTCGACGACGGTTCCCAGGGGCCGACCGGCAACCTCCACATGGGCATCGCCAACGCTGCCAACATGCGCCCTCATCCCGATGCTGCGCCGCCCGAGCCGACGCATCTCAGCCCCGGCGGTCGGTCGATCCGCGCATGGATCCTGGTCAGTGACGACGACTCGTTCGACCGCATCCTCGACGCCGCCGTTCGCCTGGGCGGGACGGAACTGTGGCGCAACCATTTCTGGACCGAGTTCGGCGGAGCCAACGCTGCGTTCCTCGATCCGTGGGGCAATCAGCTGATGTTGTGGCAGCACCTCCCCGACGCCGAACAGGACGAGGAAACCCATCAGGTCGTCGGCGAGTACACCGTGCCGGAAGGTTGGACCGTCGAGTAGGCGACCGCGGTGGTGCGGCTCACGGCACGAGTTGGTGATGATCCGCCGTCAGCGCGGATAGCGTTCGCCTTGCTCACGAAGCGGGGCTGGAACCGCGTGAGTCATGGAGCGATCCATGGGGAGTCATCGGCATCTCGCCGTACCCACAAGCAGGAAGCAACATGACACCACCAACCCGGCGGCCGGTCCCGGTCGCCAGCATGCCATCGTGTGCCTCGGCGCACTTCGGTGAGGGCCATCGGCTTGCATCCGGGGTCGCCGCCACCAATGGAGACCTGTGATGGTCGCTTTCGCGAGCTGGCTCGACCCCGTGCTCTTGATCGAACACGGTGGGCTCGCGTTGCTGGCGGCGATCGTGTTCGCCGAGTCGGGTCTGCTGATCGGGTTCTTCCTCCCTGGCGACTCGCTGTTGTTCATCGCCGGATTCCTCGCGAGCGCCACCGGCCGCGGCACCCTGCCACCGATCGCTCTGGTGGTCGCGACCGTGATCGCGGCTGCGATCGCCGGTGACCAGGTCGGCTTCCTGTTGGGGCGCCGCGCCGGGGTGTCGCTGGCGCGTCGGCCGCGGACGAGGCTGTTCGATCCACGCAACATCGAGCGGACCGAACGGTTCTTCGAGCGCCACGGCCCCAAGACGATCGTGTTGGCCCGATTCGTCCCGATCGTGCGCACGTTCGCACCGATCGTCGCGGGCGTCGGTTCGATGCGATACCGGACGTTCACCACATACAACATCGCCGGGGCCGTGCTGTGGGGTGGGGGCGTCACCATGGCCGGGTACTACCTGGGCAACATCGACCTCGTTCGTCGACATGTCGAGATGGCCACCATGATGGTCGTCATGTTGTCGCTCGTACCCGTCACGGTCGAGTTCATCCGACACCGCCGGGCCAGCCGGGCCGCATCGCTGCAGGCGGTGCCAGAGGCGTGACCGGCAGGATCAAGCGCCTCCTCGTCGGCACTCCGCTGGCGAGCGCGGACGAGCAACACCAGCGGCTGGGCAAACCCACTGCATTGGCCGTCTTCGCGTCGGATGCGATCTCGTCGACGGCATACGCGACCGAGGAAATCCTGCTCGTGTTGGTACCGGCGACGGGGCTTGCCGTCGCACTGCACCAGCTGCTGCCGATCTCGATCATCGTGATGGTGCTGCTCGTGCTCGTCATCACGAGCTACCGACAGACGATCCACGCCTATCCGAGCGGGGGCGGGTCGTACGTGGTGAGCCGGGAGAACCTCGGCGAGATGCCGTCGTTGGTCGCCGGCGCATCGCTACTCGTCGACTACATCTTGACCGTGGCGGTCTCGGTCTCAGCAGGTGTCGCTGCGATCACGTCCGCGTTCCCAGCGCTGCGTCCCGAACGAGTGCTGATCTGCATCGGCTTCATCGCGCTGATGACCGTCGGCAACCTGCGCGGCATGAAGGAAAGCGGCCGCCTGTTCGCCGGGCCGACCTATGTGTACATCATCAGCCTGGGTGGATTGATCCTGATCGGCATGATCCGGCTCTTCACCGGCCATCTCCAGGCGTTACCGGCCAACGACGCGGCGATCCACGAACTGACCGGTGGATCCGCACTGACGGGCCTCACCCTGCTGCTGTTCCTGCGGGCGTTCTCGTCCGGCGCCGTGGCGCTCACCGGTATCGAAGCGATCTCCAACGGGGTGCCGGCGTTCCGGAAACCCGAGTCGCGCAACGCCTCGATCACCCTGATCATCATGGGTTCGATCCTCGGCGCATTCTTCTTCGCGATCTCGGTGCTGGCCAACCAACTCAAGCCCACGCCCAGCTATGACGAGACCTTGCTGTCGGTGATGGGCCGCGCGGTCTTCGGCGGCGAGACGTTTCCGTACTACGTGCTGCAGTTCGCGACCTTTGCAATCCTGATCCTCGCGGCGAACACGGCATTCGCCGACTTCCCGCGCGTCAGTTCGATCCTGGCGGCCGACGGTTACCTGCCGAGGCAGCTCGCCAACCGGGGCGACCGGCTCGTGTTCTCGAACGGCATCGTGGCGCTGGCTGCCGTCGCCGGCGGACTCATCGTGGTGTTCAGCGGTGACACCAGCAAGCTGATCCCGCTGTACGCGGTGGGGGTGTTCTGCGGATTCACGCTGTCGCAGGTCGGCATGGTGCGACATCATCAGGCGACCCGCGACCCGGGCTGGCAACGCAACGCTGTCATCAACGCGCTCGGAGCAGTCGCGACATTCATCGTCCTCATCGTGGTGCTGGTATCGAAGTTCGCGATCGGCGCCTGGATCCCGGCGGCGTTGATACCCATCATCGTCTTCGTGTTCAAGCGCATCAAACGGCATTACGACGAACTCCGGTCCGCCCTCAAAGCAGAACCCGGCGATTCGATCGTTCGCCATTCACACACCGTCGTGATCCTGGTCGGCACGATCAATCGGGGGGTACTCAAAGCGGTCGCCTACGCCCGCTCGATGGGTCCGGATCGGCTGGTGGCGATCAGCGTGGTCACGTCGGCCGAGGAGGAGCGACGAATCGTCGACGCCTGGGAGGCGTTCGCGCTACCCGTCGAACTGCGCACCATCTTCTCGCCGTTCCGCGATCTGACGGGACCGGTCATCTCGGTGATCGACGAGATCGACGCAGAACGACCCGACGACGTCGTCACCGTGGTGATCCCCGAATTCGTGGTGAACCATTGGTGGGACCAGGCACTGCACAATCAGAGTGCCTTGATGATCAAGGCCCGGCTCCGTCACCGACCGAACACCGCGATCTTGTCGGTGCCGGTTCAAGTGAGTGACATGATCACCGACTCGACCCAGACTGAGGTGTGATGGATACCAGAGATCAACACGTCATCATCGTGGGGTCCGGCCGGGTCGGCTCGGGCCTGGCGACCCGACTCGTCGAGCGGGGCTATTCCGTCGCGGTGATCGATGCCAACCGCGCAGCGTTCAGGCGGATCCGAGAACCCGAGGTCGACCGGGTCGAAGGCGTCGGTTACGACCACGACACGCTGATCCGTGCCGGCGTCGAGCGCGCTGTCGGTCTGGCTGCCGTCACGAACGGCGACAACACCAACATCGTCGTAGCCCGCACCGCTCGCGAGGCCTTCAAGGTGCCGCGGGTGTTGGCACGGATCTACGACGTCCGTCGAGCCGCGATCTACGAGCGCTTGGGCGTCCCCACGGTTGCGTCCGCCCTGCTCACGATCGAGATGTCGATGCGCCAGATCCTCCCCAACGAGGATTCGGTCCGGTGGGTCGATCCGAGCGCCCGGGTGTGCGTCGTCGAGCACCCCACCCCACCGGCGCTCGTCGGGACACTGGTCAACTCGCTCGAACGCGACGGCGAGGTACGGATCGTCGCCGTGCGCCGTCTCGGGTCGAGCGTGCTTCCCACCGATGATCTGGTATTGCAGGAGGGTGACGTGATCTACGCCGCAGTCGCCGGCGAACGGCTCGAGGAGATCGAGCTCCGAACATTCGGGGTGTCGACAGGAGGTCGGTCATGAGGATCGTCGTCGTCGGCGCCGGCAAGGTTGGCACGTACATGGCTTCGGATCTGTCGGCGAACGGCCACGAGGTCGTGATCGTCGAGCGCGACGCCGCGCGAATCGACCGGCGCAGAGACCTGCCCGAACTGTCGAACGTCAGCTGGGTCATCGCAGACGGATGCGAGGTGAGCGAGCTGCTCGCCGCAGAGCCCGAGCGGGCCGACGTACTGGTCGCAGCGACGGGCGACGACGAGGACAACCTCGTCATCTCGTTGTTGGCCAAGCAGGAGTTCGCGGTGCCGCGCGTGCTGGCCAGGGTCAATCATCCTGCGAACGAGTGGATGTTCAACGAACTCTGGGGTGTCGACGTCGCCGTCTCCACCCCGCATCTGCTGTCAGCGCTCGTCGAGGAGGCCGTATCGGTCGGGTCGCTGGTGCGCCTCATGCAGGTGGCCGGCGGTAAGGCACGACTCGTCGAGGTCACACTCGAGGCAACGTCGCCGGCCGTCGGCAGCCAGATCGTGGCGGTCGGATTTCCCAGGGGCGCCAGTGTCGTCGCGATCGTGCGGTCGGGCGACGTCGTCGTCCCGAGAGGCGACACCGTGTTCTACCGCGGCGACGAGGTGTTGGTGCTGGTCACCGACGACACCGAACAGGACGTCACGGATCTGCTCGTGGGGACGTGACCCCCGGCCGACCGTGCCCTCAGCGCAAGAGCGTGTAGGCCGGGTTCAACACGACCAGACGGCCGCGCTCACGCCGTGCCACACCTTCGAACAACACGGCGCATCCGGCCTCGAGGCCTCTGATGCGAGACCTGCCGGTGAACACGGCCACCGCGGTTCCGGTTCCGTCGCTGACCGTCACCCGCAGAATCGGCCAGGACTCCGGCGAGGCGTGCTGTTGACTGCGAACCTCGCCCCCGAAACGGGCGGGGTACCGCTCGACGACATCGCTGATCTTGCTGACCTCGACACCCTCGAAACGCCGCTGGAGACGACGCGCATCCAGCTCGGGAACCGACATCGCAAGCCGCTCCCGCAATGTCGGTGTCTCGCTCACGGCGACAAGGTATCGCCCCACCGACCGCCGGCGCGCTCTGCTGGAGCGAACCTCCAGACCGTGCACTGCGCGACGGTCCCGACGCACCTCGGCACAGCCAGCCGCGGTTAAGCCGACAGCGCTCCCCGACTATCGGTGTGCCGGCGCCATGTAGAACCAGAACGGGAACGGAGCACCCTGTGCTTCGAGTGACTTGCGCGCCGCCAAGAGCGTGGCGCCCGCCTCGGTCTGCTCGAAGAACCACGCCTCCGCCGAGCGACCACCCGGTGGCGGACCGGTGACGAGCTCGAGTGCTGCCTCGTCGTAATAGGCACGGATGTCGTGGCAGACAGCCACGGTGTTCTTGCCCGGCAGCGGCGTCTGCTTCCAGTCGCCACCCTCGGCCCACTCGTGCAAGACGGCGAGCGCATCGGGAATGGACGAAGCGTCGAGCACCCGCCCCACCGCTGTCACCCCTCGCTTCGCGAGGGCACGGTCATATGCGGCCCTCAGACCTCTCGCCTCGTCGACGGCCGGTGGAGCGCTCGGATCATGGCGGGGCGGCAATCGACACGCCATCGGGGTCTCATCCGACTCGATGACTTCGGGGTGGGTCTCGATGATCGGAGATTCGGCATCGAGCAACGCCAGACCGCGACGCAACACGTCGAGCTGGAACGCTGTGTCCTCGGGCTTGCCGAGCGGGCGCCCCAGCGGGAACTCGCAGTAGAGGGCACGAGGTGGTCGCATGAGTTCGACGACCTCGATCATCGAGGCGAACACCACGGTGGCGAGGCCAGCGGCCTCGAAGACGTGGGCGAGCGTACTCACGGTACGCGTGCACAGTGGTCAAACGGGCGTGAGCACCACGACGTCGACGGCGTCGGCGATCAGGTCGGCTGCGCAGGCAGGGCCGGTGTCGAGCCGAAGCTCGGACACGGTGTCGGGTTGGTTGCCGGCGAACGCAAAGTGCCGCGGCGCGACCTCCCCGATCACACCCAGCGCTGACAACTCCTCGAGTCGATCGATCGGGTACACCACGTTCACATCGATCTGGAACCCTGTGTGGTCGAAGTTCGGGCTCCAGTGGCCGAGGATCAAGTCACGATCGCCTCGGTCGAGCGACCGGTAGCTCGTGTCCCCTTGGGTGAACGGCGGATCGTCAGGCCGGTGCAACGCAGCCGAGGTGACGATCGCCACCCTGCACTGTGACAACGGCTTGCCGAGACGGGTGAACGCCGGATCGTCGAACACGGGGGCCGGCAGTGCCGCCGAATACGCTCGCATCGCCGCATCGCCTGTCATCGACCCATCCCTCCTCGTGGCGCGCCATCGCGCGACCGATGCCCCGAGACTAGTGCCGCGTCAGGCAACGTTCGGGCTGCCCCTGAAACGGCACATAGGGCGCTCCCCCGGGCTCCGTCGGAGGACATTATGAGGCGGGCTGGGGATCTTCGTGGCCACAACAGTGCGCCGGAAGCGCGCTCGTCGCTGGCTGTACTGGCCGGTGATTACCGGGCGGCGTTCGGAGCTCAGGCTCGGAAGGTGACCCGTTCGCGGAGCCAGTTCGCGAGCCATCCCTCGTCGACCTCACGTGCCGCCACGGCGAGCATCGTTTCGACGGCGTGGTCGGTGTCGGGTTGCTCGTCGTTCCAAGATCCGTCGTTCAGGTCGATGAACAGCACGAGGCACGCCCACGCCGCCCGCTTGTTGCCGTCGGGCAACGGGTGGTTCCACGCGATCCGACATGCGAGCACTGCGGCCTTGTCGTGCACGTCGGGGTAGAAGTCGGTGTCGCCGAAGCCGACCTGCGGTGCATGGAGCGCCGAATCGGCGAGCTCGACCCGGCTGGCCTTGACCAGTGTTGCGGCGTTGATGCCGGTGACGTGCTCGGCGAGGTACCAGAACTCAGCGAGGCTGAGATAGCGGGTCACTTGGCGAGGCGGTCGAGAATTTCCCGGTCACGCTCGAGCAGCTTCTTGGCGCGGGCGGTGAAGTCGTCGTCGGAACGGACGCGTTCGATCTCGGCGGCCAGTGCGTCGATGATGAGCTGGTTGACGCTGTCACCGCGCACTCGGGCGACGGCTTCGACGTCGTCGGCCAGGTCGTCGGGCAACCGAACGGTGGTCTGCTTTGCCATGACATCATGATATCACGATGCGCCGGAGTGCACTGTTGCAGTTCGAGGGCGCATATCGGCCGGCGATGCGGCGCGTTGGCGTACCGTCTTGCCCCGGGGGTTATCGCTCGGGCGCGATGGGTGCTCATCGGCAGCGCTCCGGAGGAGCAGTGAGCCCCGGTGACGGTGTGACGGGTGCCGAAGGGGTTCGCAAGAGTCGCATCTGGGTGAGGGCGAACGTTCCGACGAGGGCCGCGATGATTCCGATGACGGCGGCACCGCTGCTCGAGTACCAGCCGGCGATGATGGTCGCGATCGACGCGGCGACCCAGCCGCCGTCGGCCAAGCTGACAGCCGGCACCCATCGGCGGAGACTCTGCTCGTTGGAGCGCGAGAGCGCGATGACGGCGAGGGCGAACGCGACGAGGCCGGCACCGATGACCCGCACCCAGCCCGGATGCGCGGTGTCGAGCCAGTTGTCGACACGTTCGCCAGCGACCAGTGCGGTCAGACCCGCGAGCCCTGATGTGGTGGCGTTGGCGGTGAGGACGAAACGGAGTTTCGTGATCGGATCGGTGTTGGCAGAGAATTCCATGAATCGATCGTGACGACCGAGCCGCAGGGATTCCATGACGTGTTGGGTCATGGCTCTGAGGCTGAGGGCTTCCTACTCTGGGCATCATGTCCCCAGCTACGGATCTTCATGCAGGAACCCTGTTGCGGCATTGGCGGTCGGCGCGCCGTTTGAGCCAGCTCGACGTTTCGAGCCGGACGGGGGTGTCGACGCGGCATCTGTCGTGTGTCGAGACTGGTCGGGCCAAGCCGAGTCGCGATCTGCTGTTGTATTTGGCAGACGAGTTCGAGATGCCCAAACGGGCTGTCAACGACATGCTGCTCGCTGCCGGGTTCGCACCGGTGTTCAGTGAGTACTCGCTGGACGACGACGCGTTGGCTGCAGCTCGTGACGTGATCCGATTGGTGCTCGACGGCAACGATCCGAACCCGACGACGGTGATCGACACACGCTGGAATGTTGTCGACGCCAACAGTGCCGCGTTCTGGTTCACCGCCGGTGTCGACCCGGCACTGCTCACGTCAGGTTTGAACGTGGCCCGCTTGAGTCTGCACCCCGACGGGCTCGCGTCACGGGTGACGAACTTCGACGAGTACGCCGGCCAATTGCTGCGTCACATGCGCCACGTGCTCGTGCTCACCCAGGACGACGAACTTCGGGCGTTGATCGACGAGTGCGAGACCTACGCCCCGACGGCTGCTCGCACCATGCCCACAGCCCCGGACGTTGTGTTGCCCTTGCGGATCGTCATCGACGGTGTCGAGCTGTCGTTCCTGTCGACCGTGACGATGTTCGGCACCGCTCAGGACGTGACGTTGTCGGAGCTGTCGATCGAGACGCTCTACCCGGCCGATCACACCACGCGGGAAACCTTGGCGGCGCGGCCATGGGTCGATCGCGCGTCCGATCTGTCCGCAGTTGTTTGACCCAACGGGTCATCGCTTTGCGTCATGAGTTGCCCGACGATGGCACACATGAGCAACACGACCGATACCACGAGCGCCTCCGACGCCCAGACCGTGATCGACGGCTACTTCGAGCGCTGGAACGCGACCAGCGACGCCGCTCGCAGCGACGCGATCCGCCGCACCTGGGCACCGGACGCGCAGTCCAGCGACCCGATCGCCGAGGTCAGTGGCCATAAGCAGCTGACGGCGATGTTCGCCGGGTTCCACGCCACCTACCCGGGCAGCTCGTTCCGTCAGAAGGGTGGCGTCGACGCCCATCACAACCTGGCGCGGTGGGGTTGGGAGATGATCGGCGCCGACGGTGTCGTCGCACTCGACGGCCTCGACGTTGCGGTCATCGACGACGGCCGGATCGTGCACCTCGCCGGGTTCTTCAGCTACGACCAGCCC
>JAHEDX010000132.1 GCA_024641005.1 Acidimicrobiaceae bacterium | reverse complement strand
GCCAGTCGGCCGGGTCGTTGCGACGCGCGGCGCGGGGCGCGTCGGCACCTTCGGGGCGGGTTCGGCTACCGCCGGTCAGCTGGACTACGAGCACGCCGACCATGAGTGCAAGGAACAAACGCCGACTGACGGCGAAACGCCTGGATCGTCAGTCGAGACTGGCCAGCAAGGCGGCAGACCAAGCCACGTAGCCGTTGGGGCCATCCATCCCGCGACCTTCTGACCTCTCGGCAATCACTTCCAACAGCGGCCGAGCTCGATCGATGTCTCCGCGTCCGACCAACGAGCGAGCCCACTCGTACCGATAGTGCAGGCCATAGGGAACTGCTCCGGCCCCGTCGGCGAGCGCGATGGCATCGCCGTAGTGACCGTCGGCGACCTCGGTCCAGCCGAGTTCGGCGGCGACACACGCCAGACCGATGTCGCTCGCGTCCGCGATGCTCCCGCCGGTGTAATTCATGATGCCGGCGAATGGGGACAACGCCTCGTACAGGAACCTGCAGACCTCAGTCGCAGGTTTCACGGACGGTGCGAGTCGGGCGAGCCCGCACAACGTGACGGGGTACTCGGCATCGAGCGGGATCCGAGCGAACTCGTCGGCAACCAGCCAATCGAACTGTTCGCGCACGACGTCGGTTCGGCCCGCGAAGTAACCCGCGCCGGCCAGCGCCACCCTCCACACCGGCAGATACGGCTGCGACTCGACCATCTGCTCGAGCAGCGCGATCAACTCGCCGGAACGTCCCTGAGCCCGTCGCACGTTGTAGATCACCCCGCCATAGGCGCCCATCGCCGCGCCGGCGATCCCATGCTCCTGCGCATAGTGAAGCGCCGCCGCAGCCTCGGTCTCGGCGCGATCGAGGTCGCCGACGTGCACGGCGAGCATCGTCGAGGCGACCATCGACCGCCAGATCAACCCCGACAGACGCGTTTCTGCGGCATCGTTTCGGAGTCGCTCGAGGTACGCGAGCGCCTCGGTCGTATCGCCGCTGGCCGCGGCCATGGCGCACAGGTGCTCCAGCGCGTGCATGTGCGGAGCGGTCCCCGGCTCGGCGAGGGCCAACACCTCGTTGGCCGCGCCGGCGATCTCGACCACCGTCGGTTGCCTGGCGTCGAACAAGGACCACGCCCGAGCGAGAACGAACGAGAGACTCGCCGTATCACCGACCTCGCGAGCCATGTCGAGCGCTCGACGAGCGGCCGCGAGCCGCTCGTCGACCAGCGGGGTCCAATACAGATCGCCGGCTTCCATCATGAGCAGCCGAGCGCGCAACGCCGATGGAGCGTCGTCGAGCGCGGCGAGGGCCTCGCGCACCACCGCCAGCCTGACTTCATCGGATTGGCCGGTGTTCTGGTCCATCGAAGCTGCCGCCAGCGCAAGTGCGACCGGATCGCCCAACTGACGCGCAGTTTCGACGGCTCGGAGGCACGACGGCCGGAAGTCATCATCGCCGGCATTGCGGAGAGTCTCGATGCGAGCGAGTTCGATCTCGAGCCGTCGCGCGAGATCGATCTCGTCGATCAGTTCCAGCACACTCAGTGCACGGTCGTAGGCGCGCGTCGCCGCCTCGAACGCGAGATCCTCGGTGGCTCGCTGAGCTGCACGCACGCAGTACTCGACCGCGAGGTTCGGGTCACCCGCCAGCGCACCCTCGCCGAGGTGATGAGCGATCTGGTCGACCCGATCAGAACCCTCGCCGTAGCGAGCCACGAGTGCCATGCCGACCTTCCAATGCAGCCTCACCCGCCGATTGATCGAGAGTTCGTCGTACAGCGTCGACCGGACCAATGCATGTGCGAACGCGTAGCGCCCGTAGGCGCCGACCACCTCCCTGACGACGGAGGCCCCCACGGCCTCGTCGAGCGCTTCGAACAACTCGTCACCCGACGGCCCACCAGCCGCCTCAATCGTCGAGATGTCGAACTCGGGGCCGATCACCGCAGCGACCGACAGCGCCACGTTCACCGATGACGACAAGGCCGACAACCGGCGGCCAACGACCTCCCGGATACCTTCGGGGATCCCGATCCGTTCGAGCGTCTGATCGGTGACCCATCGTCCGTTGCGTTGAACGATCGAACCTGACTCTGCGAGATGGCGGATCATCTCGCTGAGGAAGAACGGATTCCCCTCTGTCTCGCGATGCACCGCTTCCGCCAGCTGTAGGCCGTCGGCCGTGAGCTCATGGCCTGCCGCCAGCTCCATGAACGAGGTGATCTCGCCGACATCGAGGCCGCCGAGATCGAGCCGCTCGACACCCTGTTCGCGCCGCAGGTCGGCGAGCACGTCTGCGAGCGGGTGCGAGCGGTCGAGATCGGTATCGCGATACGTCCCGAGGATCAGTAGCCGGATCGGTTGCGAGCGACGCAAGAGATGTCGGAGCAGCAGGAGCGACGGCTTGTCGGACCAGTGGACGTCGTCGAGCACCAGCACGACCGGCGCCGACTGGGCGATCGCGCCGAACGCATCAGCGACGGCTTCGAACAATCGATGGCGTTCGGCGTCGGCGTCGCCGAACGGTACGACCGAGGCGCCGGGAATCCGTTTCACGAGGTCGGGCACGATCAAGGTGAGCTCGGCCGCCAGCGGTCCGAACTCAGAGCGGAGGAGGTCGTCGGGCATCGACGCGATGTACAGCCGAAGCGCCTCGGCAAACGGCTGATACGGCACCTCGAGTTCCTCGTCGCAGCGCCCCCACAGCACGATCCCACCGTCTCGATGAGCTGTTCGAACGAACTCGGTCACGAGACGCGTCTTGCCGACACCCGGTTCTCCCGAGATCAGCACCAACCTGCGGCGCTGTTCGACAGCGTCTTTCCACGCCATGTTGACGGTGTCGAGCTCAGCGGCACGGCCGGCGAAGGCAAACGCCGGATTGACGTCGACGAAGCCCGGCAGCGGTACACCGGATTGAGCTGCATCGTCGTCATGCCATTCCACCTCTGACACGTCGATCGGCGTCGGGAGCCCCTTGAGCTCACGCTGACCGAGCCGATTGACCACGTGCATCGCTCGGCTCCCGGCGAGGGCAGCCACGAGGTCGCTGATCAAGATCTGGTCAGTTGCGGCGGCGCTGCACAGCCGGGCGGCCTCGATCACGGGCGTACCGAACCAGTCACCGTCCTCGAACGTTGCGTCGCCGGCGCTGATACCGATCCGGATATGAAGATCCTGACCGGCCGCGCGGCGGTTGCGACGAGCGACGGCCCGCTGCATCTCCACCGCGCAGTGCAGTGCGTCAGCCGCGCCGGCGTAGGTGGCCATCACCGCGTCGCCGATCGTCTTCACGAGCGTGCCATTCGCCGCCGCGATCGCTTCGTTCAGATCCTCGAAGTGCAACCGACGGAGTTCGTCGGCCGCGACGTCTCCGATGGTCGACGAGATCTCGGTCGACCCCACCACATCGGTAAACAGGATCGTGATCAATCCTGACGTACTCGTCATCCGGTTGACCCCAAGTCTTCCCCTGTCCCGGCCCTCAAGTCTTCCCCTGTCCCTGATGGTAGTTCGTCGGCAACCGCTCGGACAGAGGGCACGGCTTGCGTTGGGGAATCGATGTCCGCCACAGCGCGCTCGAGTGCTCCACCATCGCCGCGTCGAGTCCCAGTCGTTCGCGGAGAGTCGAGCGGCCGGATAACGCCTGAGAACGGGCCGCCTGCGAACTCCGCTCGGGTCGTATCGAGCATGCGGTGTCGGGCATCCGCGCCATCACCCGACCAGTGGTCGTGGGCGCGGCCCGAGACCGTACGGATGGTGGACGACTCAGACCGAGGTCAGCGCTGTCGAACCGTCGACCTCGTGGCAGGTTTGCACCGCTTCCCACGCCTCGTCTGCCTGACCGTCCGACGCCCGCGCCACACCCCACTCGGTCGCGAGCAAGATGAGCGCATCGACAGCGGCCGTGTCGAAATGGCTGCCGGCTGCCGCCTCGATGTGCGCGAGCGCTTCCTCGGGGCGCCACCCCGGACGGTAGGAACGATCCGATGTCAGCGCGTCCCACACGTCGGCGACCGCCACCACCCGCGCCTCGAGCGGAATCTGCGAACCCTTCAGACCGTGCGGGTACCCCTGCCCGTCGACCCGCTCGTGATGATGCAGGATGACCGACAACGCCTCGTTGAGCGAAGGCGCCGCCGAAGCCATCTCATAGCCGAGCTCGGGATGCGTCTCGATCACCGCTCGTTCTTCCGGGGTCAGTCGCCCCGGCTTGTTGAGGATCTGATCGGGAATTCCGATCTTGCCGAGGTCGTGCAGGAATGCGCCGCGAGCGATCGCTCGCAGCTGTTCGGGCGACAGGCGCATTCGCAGGCCGATCTCGACCGCCAGCCGCGCCGTGCGCTCGCTGTGGCCATGGGTGTATGCGTCCTTGATCTCCACGGCCCGCACCAGCGACCGCAACGCCTCGGGGTAGCCCCGCTCGATGTGGTCGAACGGGTCGTCGTCGAAGGCGACCGACAACACGTCGGTGATCGCCCGTTGGCCTGCACCACGCTGGAACACTGCATAGACCGCAGCACCGAACCCGGCCAACAGAAAGCCGTGGTAGTCCCACCACGACAGCTGGCCGAAGCGACCGTGCTGAAACGCCGTCACCGCGGCGATCGACATCGCGGCAGCGAGAACGATCGCGAACTGAACGATGTCGCGACCGAGCTGCCACCGACGCCAGTGCGTCCAGATCGAAGTCAGCAACAGTGCGACCGTGGCGACGCTGACGACGTCGAACACGTTCTCCTCCCACCGCACGCCGGTGACGCCGCGCAGCATCGCTTCGTTCGACACTGTCGCGACGACCAGCGCTGACATCGGCGCCAGTGCCAGCAACGCTGTGGTGACGGGCCGACGTTGGATCCAGCGGTTCGGACCCCACGATGCATGCCGGCCGGCAAGCGCCAAGGTGAGGGCGAAGATGGCGAGCGCAAGGTGGGGAAAGCGCGAAACCCACTGATTGAAGCCGCGACCGAATTGTCCCGGCGTCATCAGGCCGTGGCCGAGCATCAACAGCCCGACCGCCGAGCAACCGATGCCCAGCCACACTGCTCCCGGATGGCGTGACCGGGCCGCCGAGGCCACGGCGACAGCAGCCGTCACCAACGCACAGGCGGCAATTCCGCTGACCACGATCAGGTGGGCCTGAGCGTCGAAGAATGCGAGATCGAGGCCGGGTACGAGCCGGAGCACGACGAGGCACGCGAGTGGCAGCACCAGCAGCAACCCGAGCAGCCGAAACCTGCGGATCCGATTCATGGTGGGCTATCGGCCGGCCGGGCCTCGAGGTTGAGCGGACGACGAGACGAGCGCGACGAGGTGTGAGCTGACGAGCGCTGCGAGACCACTTCGGATCGGTAGGCATCGGGCACCAGCGCCCGGGGTCAGCCCAGGGTTCGACAGCCCCTCGCCCGATCAGGCAGGCGGGATGTCGTAGTTGCTGCACTCGGGAGCGTCGGCGGGTCGTCCGCGGCCGGCGTCGGGAACACAACCGATTCCGTCGTGAAGACGACGTGCGAATCGGACCGCCGGAGCCGCGTTCTAGCGTTCTGAGCCGACGAGCAGGCATTGGGCCTGCGGGGGCAACGGCTGGCGGAAACGCCCGCTCGGGATCGGGGCCTGAGAGCGGACGAGGGCGAGGTGCCACGACGGCGAAGCGCCCAGCGCCGCACGAAGCGTCGACGTACCGAGTCGACCGATTCGTCCGCCAGACTGTCGCGGCGTGACGCCGATGATGTCGCCGAGTTCTGCCGGGACCGTGGCGGCGGCAGCCTGGAAGAGCAGCCGGTAGCCGAGCTTCACGGGGAGTGACAGCGGTGGGTCGCGCAGGAACTCGATCGCACGGGCCTGCGACGCCGTCGGCGCGAGCGCGGCGTTGGAGACGATCCACTGCGAAAGGTCGTCCGCCGTGTCGGGCAGCGGATCGGCGCCGAGCAGCCGTCCGATCCGGGTCTGCTCACTCACGAACCGATCTGCCTCGGCGGTCGAGAGCCG
>JAHEDX010000013.1 GCA_024641005.1 Acidimicrobiaceae bacterium | reverse complement strand
ACCTACTTCAGCCGTGTCTACAACCCGATCTGGACCAATCCTGACGGCTTTTCGTGGATGGAGGCCTTGCTCGACGAGCAGAAGGTCGAGTGTCACGTGGCGCTGACTCCGACCTGGTCGGAGACGGCCTGGTACGCGGACTACGTGCTCCCCATGGGTTTGGGTTCGGAACGGCACGACATTGCCAGCTTCGAGACCCACAGCGGTCGATGGATCGGCTTCCGTCAGCCGGTGATGCGCCGATACGCCGAGATCCGGGGCGAGGAGGTCGGCCCCGATCGTCGTACACACGAGTTCAACATGGGCGAGGTCTGGGAAGAGAACGAGTTCTGGATCGATCTGTCATGGCGAATCGACCCTGACGGCTCGCTCGGCGTGCGCAAGTTCTTCGAGAGCGACGAGCGGCCAGGCACCGCGATGGGCGTCGACGAGTACTACGGGCGCATGTTCGCCGACAGCGTTCCTGGTCTTGCCGAGGACGCAGCGGCTGCAGGCGTGACGCCACTCGAATACATGCGCGACCGGGGCGCGTACGCCGTCCCGGGCGACATGTACGAGCCCTACGAGAAGGCGGTATCGGCTGCCGACGTGGCCGACTGCATCAAGGACGACTCCGGCGTCTTCCGCAAGCCCGGCACGATCGGCACCTGGGACGGCAGCGACGAGACGCTCGACGACCTCACACTGGCCAAACTGGGTGACGGTTCGCCCGCCGTCGAGGTCGATGGCGAGATCAAGGAAGGCTTCCCCACGCCGTCCAAGAAGCTGGAGTTGTTCTCGACCACCCTGAAGGACTGGGGATGGCCCGAGTACGCGACACCGAAGTGGATCCCGTCACACGTCCACTGGGAAGACCTCGACATCGCCGGCAACGAGCGGATCCTGCTGCCCACGTTCCGGATTCCCACGCTCATCCACACCCGATCGGGCAACTCGAAGTGGCTCAACGAGATCAGTCACCGTCATCCGCTCTGGATCCATCCCAGAGATGCCGAACAGCTCGGGATCGAAGAGGAGGGCCTGGTACGGATCACCACCCGCATCGGCCACTTCGTGATCGCCGCGTGGCGCACCGAGGGCATCCGCCCCGGGGTCGTCGCGGCGTCCCACCACATGGGTCGCTGGCGGATCGAGGAGGACAAGGCTCGCTCGTTCGGCGCCGGCAAGGCCAGGATCGACCACGACGGCTCGAACTGGAAGTTGACCCGTGAGCACGGCATGCGAACCTGGGACTCCGGGCCCGATGGCGACCCCGACACCCAACGAATCTGGTGGAACGACACGGGTGTGCACCAGAACCTCACGTTCTCGGTGCAACCCGACCCCATCTCCGGCATGCAGTGTTGGCATCAACGGGTACGCGTGACACCCGCCGAAGCCGGCGACCAGTACGGCGATGTGGTGGTCGACACTGCCAAGTCGCGCGAGGCCTACCTCGACTGGCTCACCAAGACCAGACCGGCTCCCGGACCAGGCGGCTTGCGCCGACCGCTCTGGTATGCCCGACCGCTCAAGCCCGAGCCCAGCGCCTATCGGACAACGACCTGACCGATGCCCGGAGCCAGCGTCGACACGCGGCAGGGCATCGAGTACGCGGTGGCCGCTAGCGTCCTCGCTAACTTCATGACGGCATATCGACAGCACATGGGAGGCGCGACAAGATGAGCAGCGACGATTTCGCGGAGGGATCGCGCTCCCTCGATCGAGACAGCGCACTCCCCCTCTGGTCGCAGCTCGAACACGAGCTCAGACGTCGTATGGAGCTCGGCGAGTTCGAGCGACGCTTTCCGACAGATCGTGAGTTGATGGAGATCTACGCCGTCAGCCGGCACACGGCCCGACACGCGGTCAGCCAGCTCGGAGCGAGCGGCATCCTGCATCGGGCCCGAGGAGTCGGCACCTCGGTGGATCACCGCACGTTCGAACGGTCGCTGGGATCCCTCTACAGCTTGTTCCAAGTGGTCGAGGAGTCAGGCGTCCCGCAACACAGCAAGGTCCGGGCACTCTCCCGGGTCGTCAACGCCGAGGCCTCGTCGCACCTGGGGCTCGATGCCGACGCTCCACTGGTGCTGATCGATCGGGTGCGGTACGCCGGGGACCTTCCACTCGCCATCGATCGGATCTGGCTGCCCGCCGAGATCGCCGAACCCCTGCTCGACGCCGATTTCACTCACACCTCGCTGTACAACGAACTCGATCGCACGATCGGAAAACGCCCCAACGAGGGCTGGGAACGCATCCATCCCGCGATCCCGACCACCGATGACTGCGCCTGCCTCGAACTCGATGATGGCGAGGCGGTGTTCTCGATACAGCGGCTCGGCACCTTCAGTGGCGAACCGCTCGAGTGGCGCGTCACGACCATCCGCGGGAGTCGGTTCACCTTCGTCGCCGATTGGACCGCCGGCCAGCGCAGTGAACTTCGGCTCACGATGGTCGACTGCCCAGACCCGATGCCATGACCGGCGTGCACCCCCACCTCTCCCATGTCACGGCCCTTCTGGGGACGTGGACCGGCGTCGGGCACGGCGACTACCCGTCGATCGACCCGTTCGACTACAGCGAATCGGTGACGTTCAGCCACGTCGGCAAACCCTTCCTCGCCTATCAACAGCGCACCCGGTCGATCGGGACCGCCGGTCAACCCGGTCAACCGATGCACGCCGAAGCCGGGTACTGGCGGTTTCCGGCGCCCGGCCGGATCGAGGTGGTCCTGAGCCATCCCACCGGCGTCACCGAGATCGAGGAAGGCACGGTCGAGATCGCCCTCGACGGAGCGCTCCTGATCGAACTCGCCACGACGAGCGTCGCTCTCAGTTCGACGGCGAAGTCGGTGACTGCAGTCGAACGGAAGTTTCGCCTGAAGGACGACATCCTCGACTACGAGTTGCACATGTCGGCGGTCGGCCTGCCGATGCAGTACCACCTCTCGGCGCATCTCGTGCGTGAGGATCTCGACTGAACTGACGCGACCTCCAGTTCGTACGCTGGGTGACATGGCATCTTCGAACGCTCGTTCCGTCGTCATCGTCGACGCGATCCGCACTCCGATCGGTCGCCGCGGGGGCGGCCTTTCCTCGCTGCACCCGGCCGAGGTACTCGCTCGGGTCCAGTCGTCGCTGATCGAGCGCTCGGGGATCGACCCGGCCGAGGTCGGCCAAGTCGTCGGGGGCTGCGTCAGCCAGGTCGGCGAACAGAGCTTCAACGTCACCCGCACGGCGTGGCTGTCCGCCGGCCTGCCACTCGAGACCGCTGCCACCACGGTGGACACGCAGTGCGGTTCGAGCCAGCAGGCGACCAACCTGGCCACCTCGCTGATCGGATCCGGCGTCGTCGATGTTGCCGTCTCGTGCGGGGTCGAGCTGATGAGCCGGATCCCGATCGGTTCGAACTCGTCGAAGAAGTTAGGGCTCGGTGTCCCGATCCCGAAGACCTACTTCGATCGTTACGAGATGACCTCGCAGTTCGAGGGCGCCGAGCGAATCGCTGACAAGTGGGGCATCTCACGTCATGACACGGATGCATTCGGCTTCGCCTCGCAGCAGCGCGCCGCCCGGGCGTGGGCGGAGGGGCGGTTCGACGGCCAGTACATCGAGATCGAGGCACCCGATCTCGACGAGGAGGGCGACCCGACCGGCACTACCCATTGGGTGTCGCGGGACGAAGGCCTGCGTGAGACCACCCTCGAGAAGCTCGCAACGCTCAAGCCCGTCGGGCGCGAGAACGGCGTGCACACGGCCGGCAACTCATCGCAGATCTCCGATGGCGCTGCGGCAGTGTTGATGATGACCGAGCAGAAGGCGGACGAGCTGGGGTTGACCCCTCGGGCCCGTGTCGTCGACACCTGCCTCGTGGGTGTCGACCCGGTCCTGATGCTGACCGGCCCGATCGATGCGACGCGACGGCTGCTCGCACGCACGGGCCTGTCGATCGACGACATCGACACGTTCGAGATCAACGAAGCCTTCGCGTCGGTCGTACTGGCCTGGGCCAAGGAGGTCGGCGCCGATCTCGACAAGACCAACCCGAACGGCGGCGCCATCGCGCTGGGCCACCCTCTCGGCGGTACCGGCGCGTTCCTGCTCACCAAGGCGCTGTACGAGCTCGAGCGCACCCAGGGCCGCTACGGCCTCGTCTCGATGTGCTGTGGCGGCGGGCTGGGCACCGGCACCATCATCGAGCGACTCTGACTCGACGTTCGAATAGGCGCCGACCCGCGGTCCCCGCACGTACCAGTCGGAGCGCCCACGATGACCGCCGTGGCGAGCCACTGCGACACCGTGCGGGTAGAACAGGGACGTGTACCGCCGTGCGCTCGCCATCTTGTCCGCGACCGCGCTCGTCGCGTGTGGGCACGGGTCGGCCACGCCGGGATCGATCTCGCCGGCGACCGGATCCACGATCGAAGCCAATGCCACGGTCGATCGCATCGTCGACGGCGACACGATCATCGTCTTTCTCGGTGACAGCCGAGAGCGGGTTCGCTTGACCGGCATCGACACACCCGAGATCGCCCACCCGGCGACCGGCACCCGCGAGGCCACGACTGGCGAGTGCTTCGGCGAGGAGGCCACCGCCTTCACCGAGTCCCTGCTCGACCCGGGCACCCCGGTTCGGCTCGAGCGTGACGTCGTCGGCCGTGATGACTATGGGCGGCTCCTCGCCTATGTGTACCGGGCGAGCGACGGCTTGTTCGTCAACTACGAGATCGTCCGCCAGGGGTACGCCCAGCCGCTCACGATCCCGCCCAACGTCACGTTCGCCGATCTGATGGTGCAGGCCGCCCGCGATGCCGAAGCCGACGACGTCGGCCTCTGGTCGGTGTGTAGCTGACGCGCCGACACGAACACCAAGGGCATCGCGACCCGCTCCGGGTACGGTCTGATCATGCTCGATCTGAGACATCGCTTCCCCGCCGTCACCGAGGGCCTCCACCAGGGTTGGGCCCGCTTCGACGGACCTGCCGGCACCCAGGTCGTCGACTCGGCGATCGAGGCGACATCACACTGGCAACGGAGTGGCAACAACGCCAACAGCCACGGCTCGTTCGCCGCGGCCGACGCCTGTGACGCGCTGCTCGAGCAGGTGCAGGCCACCGTCGGTCGGCTGCTCAACGTCGATGCGGCCAGCATCATGTTCGGCCCGTCCACGACGTCGAACGTCTTCTCGATCACCCGCGCCATCGGTCACGACATGCAGCCTGGCGACGAGATCATCTGCACCAGGCTCGATCACGATTCGAACGTCTCGCCGTGGTTGCTCATGGCGCAGGACACCGGCGCTGTCGTCAAATTCGCGCAGTTCGATCCTGCGAACGGGCGGCTCCCACCCGAAGCCGTCACGAGCCTCCTGACCGACCGCACCCGCTGGGTGGCAGTCACCGGTGCCAGCAACGCGATCGGCACGATGCCCGACGTCGCCACGATCACGACCGCAGCGCACGCGGCCGGGGCCTACGTCATGGTCGACGGCGTGCACCTCACCCCACACGCTCCCGTCGACGTGTCCGCAATCGGTTGTGACGTCTACTCCACCAGCTCGTACAAATGGTACGGACCCCACGCGAGCGCCACCTGGGTCGAACCGGGCCTGCTCGACCGGCTCCATGCCTACAAGGTCCGACCGGCCCCCGACACCGGCCCCGGACGCTTCATGCTGGGGACGCCGTCGTACGAGAGCTTCGCCGCCATCGACGCGGCCGCACGCTTCCTGCTCGACACCGGTATGGACGTCATCCAAGCCCACGAACGAGCAGTGTTCTCCCGACTGCTCGACGGCCTCCTCGCCGATGACCGCGTCACGGTGTACGGCCCCCACGACCTGAACGAACGGGCACCGACGGTTGCATTCAACGTGGCGGGTCACGACGCCACCGACGTGGCAAGATCGCTCGCGGCCGAACGCATCGCCGTCTGGGACGGCAACTACTACGCGCTCGAGGCGATGGCCTCTTTCGGCATCGAGGGGGCGGTGCGAGCCGGCATCGCCCTCTATGTCACCGACGACGACGTCGACCGTCTGCTCGAGGTTGTCCACGGCCTCTGAGCGCGAGGGCCGACACCACGTGTCGGCCAGCTAGCGTCTCGGACGTGACCCAGCTCGTCGAACGTCTCGGTTACCCGGCAGAGGCAAAGCTGCTGATCATCTCGTGTGACGACCTCGGGTCGTGTCACGCCGCGAACGTGGGCGTGTATCAGGCCGTTCGTGCAGGGTCGGCAACCTGCGCGTCGATCATGATCCCTGCACCGTGGGCTCGGCACGCTGCTGCGGAGTACACGCCGGACGACGACATCGGAGTGCATCTCACCCTCAATGCCGAGCACGCCATGTATCGCTGGGGTCCGCTGACCCATGCCCCCTCGCTGCTGTCCGGCGAGGGCGGTTTCCCTCGGAACATCGACGATCTGTGGGAACACGCCGACTCCGAAGAGGTCTTTCGCGAGCTGAGGGCTCAGATCACGCGAGCGATCGCGTGGGGTATCGACGTGACCCATCTCGCCCCGCACCTGACCGCCATCACACTGCGACCCGAGTTCTTCGACATCTATGTCGAGTTGGCCACCGAGTTCCGACTCCCGATCCGGCTGCCGTCCACCATCTCCGCCGAGCAGGCAGGGTTCCCCTTCCGCAAGCTGGCGAGCGACGCAGGCATCGTCTTTCCGGACCACTTCGACCACGATTGGCGCGCCGGGTCGAGGGAGCGGGTCACCAAGGCATTGCGGAATCTGCAGCCCGGCGTGACCGAGGTACATGTGCAACCGACCATCGACACCCCGGAGGTCAGGGCGCTCACCGATCTCGCCGAGCGATGGATCGACGACCACATCTTCGTCACCGCCGATGCCACACTTCCCGCACTGGTCGACGAGGCTGGTGCCGTGCTGATCGGATATCGCGAGCTCAGGGCTGCGATGCGAGCCGGCTGATCGCCGTCGTCGCTGCGCCGGACTTCAGCACGTCGAGCAGGAGTCCGGTGTGACCGGTGGCCTTCACGTTGCCGCGCATGTACTCGACCGCCGCATCGAAGCCGTCGAGCGACGCGATGTCGATCGGCACAGCAATCACGACCTCGGCGCCGTCGCGGCCCTCGACCCGCTCGTCTTTCTTGCCGACCACCACCCGGTACTGGATGCTCACGAGCTCGCCTCGACGACGCCGACGGGTAGCTCGACGCCTGCGAACAGATCGTCCTCGAGCGCATCACCGTTGTCGCGCACCGGGATGTCACCGACCAGCGACCGAGCGAGGATCCAGTCCTCCCACGGATAGATCGCTGCCAGCTCGTCATCGGTGAGCCCGAACCAGAACGCAGCCGTGGGGTCGACCTGTGTGGCGTGTGCCAGCAGCGATTGGGTGCGCGCCCAGAGATACTCGCCGATCTCGATATGGGTCGTGACCCGGTGGTCGGTGTCGGGTCGCTCGAGCCACTTGTCATCGAACGGTGACTCACCACGGTGTTTCAGCAGACCCTCGTGAACTGCGACGAGGCGGCGGCGGCTCCAGGTGGTGAAGTACAGCTTCAAGGGCTGGTACGGCTCACCGAGCTCGGGATACCACTCGGGATCGCCCGCCCGCTCGAACGCCAGCACCGAGATGTCGTGGACCTTGAGATGGTCAGGGTGCGGGTACCCCTGCTGATCGTCGTTGTAGGTGATCATCACCTGCGGCTTCGTGCGCCTGATGATCTCGACCAGACGACCCGTCGACTCGTCGAGATCAGCCTGGTGGAAGCAATCGGGATGCTCGTTGAACTCGGACTCCGCCATCCCTGAATCGCGGTAGCCCAACATGACGACCTCGTCGAAGCCGATCACCGCCGCCGATCTTGCCAGTTCGGCGGGACGCATCGACGCGACGAGGGCCTTCTCGTCGGCGGGGCTGAGCCCGTGGAACGGCATCCCCGGCTCACGGAGGACCGGGTTCTGAAGATCGCCTTCCTCGCCGCCGGTGCAACAGACGAGCACCGTTCGCACACCGTGCGCATGATATTTCGCGAGTGTCGGGGCACCCTTCGACGCTTCGTCGTCGGGATGGGCATGCACGGTGAGAATCGTGCGAGGTTCGGCCGTCACCGGTCCAACGTTACCCGACCGAGCGCGGGGTCGACGTTCGAGTCGCTGGCTACGATCGACGCTGATGCGCCGCAATTCCACTCCGATTCGCAGGTCGGTCGCCCGTTCGGTCGGCTGTGCTCTCGTCGTGTCGATCGGGCTCGTTTCGTGCTCGACCGGCGATGGGCGAACCATGACGCCACCGATCTATCCACCACCCGAGACGGTGCCGCCGGAGACGACCGCCGTCGTCGAACCCACGTCGCCCATCGAACCCACGTCGCCCATCGAACCCACCGCGCACCTCGAGCTGCTCGCGCCCTGGCAGGACGGGGCCGAGATCCCGGTTCGTCAGACCTGCGACGGAGACGATGCCTCGCCGGCGCTGACGTGGGTCAATGTCCCCACGGGCACCGCCGAGCTGGCAATCACCGTCGTCGACCTCGACGCCGCCGGATACGTGCACTGGATCCTGTTCGGCATCGACCCGCAGCGCACCGGTCTGACCGAAGACGAAACCCCCGTTCCCGGATACGAGTGGACGAACACGGCCGGCGTCGAGGACTGGACCGGCCCCTGCCCGCCCCCCGGCGAGCAACATCTCTATCAATTCACGGTTCATGCACTCAACCAACAGCTCGAAGTTGCCGATGATGCTCCTGCAACCGAAGTGATCTCGCTCATCAATCTGATCGCGATCGACCAAGGCTCCGTGACGGGCACCTTCGTCCGAACGGGGTAATTCAGCACGAGCCAACTGGGACACACGGATCGGCCAGATGACGAGACGGACGACATGACCAACCACGACACCGCCGCCGCATCCGGTCTCAACTCCCAGCTTCCTGCGCCCGAGCAGCCTGCAGAGTTCTCCCCGATCTCATCTCCGGACAGCCTGATGCATCTCCGCGCGGTCCTGGCTGCGGCGGAGGCCGCGACGATGATCATCGGCATCGACGGAACGGTGCTCGACGCGAATCAGGCCGGCGCGCGGCTGTTCCCGTCACAGTCGCTCCCCGACGATCCACCCGATGGTCGCTACATGCTCCGCGACGTGATCGAGCAGCTCCCCCAGCAACTCCTGATCGACCCTGAAGGCGGCGTGTGGCGCGGTGAGATCGACCTGGCCCTGCCGGGATCGTTGAACACGGTTTATGACACGACGGTGCTGGTTCGGCACGACCCACAAGCCGTATCGGGCGGATTCATCGGCGTGATCTGCCGTGACGTGACCGACGAGCGGGGGCGGGCCTCCGAGTTGCTTCGCCTGCTCGAGCACGATTCGACGACCGGGCTGCTCAATCGAACGGCCGCGCTCGAACGCACTGCCGACGCGCTTCGTCGAATCGACGGGGACGGCGGCGAGTTGGCGATCCTCCTGATCGACATCGATCGCCTTCGGGATGTGAACGACGCTCTCGGACACGAGGTCGGTGATCGGCTCCTCAGCTCGACCGCGCGCCGCCTGGCGACCGCCGTGCGACCCGACGACCTCATCGCCCGTATCGGAGGCGACGAGTTCATGGTGCTGTGCACCAACGTTCCGGACCCGGCCGTCGCCATGGATCTCGCCGACCGCGTGCGGCGGGCTCTCACGGGGCGACTCACGATCAAGCAGCTCGAACTCGACGTGTCGGTCAGCGTGGGGGTCAGCATCACCGACGCCGAGATCCGCGCCGAGCCGGCGGATCAGGGTGCTGTCCAGCTGTTGTCGCATGCCGACACGGCCGTGCATTCGGCCAAGACTGCGGGACGGGCCCGCACGGCGATGTACACCAGCCAGTTGCGCAGCCGAGCCAAGGTGCGTACCGAGCTCGCGGCAGCCCTGTCGAAGGCCTTGCGGGACGGTCAGCTGCATCTCGAGTACCAGCCGATCTTCTCGGCCGTCTCCGAAAAGGCCGAGGCCGCCGAGGCGCTGCTCCGCTGGGCACACCCGCAACGGGGACGAGTCGAGGCGAACGAATTCATCCCGGTGGCAGAAGAGACGGGGGTCATCGTTCCGATCGGCGACTGGGTGTTGCAGCAGGCGTGCGCGGCGACGCGTAAGTGGATCGACGACGGCACGGTCGGCCAGCGGTTCGCGGTGCACATCAATGTGTCGCGGCTCCAGTTGGCGAATGCTTCGTTCGTGAACCGTGTCGTCGACATGCTGCGTGAGTACCGGCTACGTCCCCGCCAGATCGTGCTCGAAGCCCGTGAGGCAACGCTGCTCGGCAGCGATACCGACGAGGTGATCCGTTCGGTACGTGCGCTACGACGGGTCGGGGTTCGCGTTGCACTCGACAACTTCGGCACGGGATCGAACGCCTTGTCGTTGCTCACCGACGTGGGTGCCGACGTCTTGAAACTCGACGGCAGCCTTGCACTGCCCAGCGGGGCCTCGGAAGCGGACACCCGCGTGGTGCGAGCACTGGTGCTCCTGGCTCATGCCCTCAACATGGAGGTCGTCGCCGAACGCGTCACCGGGCTCGAGCAGCTGCGGAGGCTGCGGGCGGCCGGATGCGATCTCGTGCAGGGCCATCTGGTCGGCAAGCCGTGTGCCGCAGACCAGATGAGCATGCACATGCAGATGTAACCGGTCAGAGCAGCGTCGGGCGCGGGTACCGTTGCTGCGTGCAGATGTCCCAGGCCGTCGACATCGAACTCGAGCGGGATCGAGAACTCCGCGTCACCTATGACGACGGGGTCGTGGCAACCTTTCCGATCCTCTCGCTGCGGCGTAGCTGTCCCTGCGCAGGTTGTCGGGGGCGCCGTGAGCAGTCGCTCGACCCGTATCCCGCGGACAGCGTCTCGGCTGTCGAGGCCGAACTTCACGGCAACTGGGGTATCGCTATCAGGTGGTCCGACGGCCACGACACCGGAATCTATGCATGGGAACACCTTCGACGTTGGTGGGACGCTCACCTCGAGTGAATACTCTCGTACCCTGATGTCACTCCCTCCGCCTCCCCCACCTACAGCCGCTGATGGAGCCATGGCGTGCTACCGGCACCCCGGGCGCGAAGCCGGACGCAGGTGCACCAGGTGTGGCCGACCTGCCTGTGCCGAATGCCTCGTGCAGGCCACGGTCGGGAGCCACTGCCTGGACTGCGCGAAGGCCGCCAAGCCCGACGCCCGCACGAGGGCACGGTTCTGGAACGCACGCCAACCGGCGTTGGTCACGATGTCGATCATCGCAGTCAACCTGTTCGTGTTCGTGTACGCCGCCATTCGCGACCCGGCGAGCATCGGTGGGAGCTTCACCGGCGTCCATTACGACCTGGCGCTGAACGAGCAGTTGCTCAGGCAGGGAAACGAGTGGTACCGGCTCGTCACCTCGGGCTTCTTGCACTACGGCGTGATCCATCTCGGATTCAATATGTATCTGCTCTACCTGTTGGGCCAGATGCTCGAGCCGACGCTCGGCCGGGTCCGCTTCGCTCTGGTGTATTTCGCCGGGCTGCTGGGTGGCTCCGCAGGTGTGTTGCTGCTCGATCCCAACGCCCTGACGGCTGGTGCTTCCGGGGCGGTCTTCGGCCTGATGGCACTGGCGTTCGTCGGTTCGTATCTCCACGGAGCGAACCCGATGAACACCTCGATCGGGACCCTGCTGATGATCAACTTGTTCCTCACGTTCATGTTGCGGGATCGCATCTCGGTCGGCGGCCATCTCGGCGGGGCGATCGCCGGCGCCGTGTGCGCGTTCTTCGTGATGGCCCCCCGTCAACGGGGTGTTCCGAGGTGGGCGACCTATGCGGCACCGGCCGTGATAATCGCGCTCTGCGTGACCATTTCGGTCATGTCCGTCCGGTCTGGATGACCCGGAGAGGTCAGATCGGTAAGAACACATCAATCTCGTGCATTCTAGATTTGCGTGAGTTACTGTGAACTTCGTGTCAAATCTCGGCGGGTTTTTCGCATGAATGTGCAGGTTCTCCGGCGCCGGTCTCTGTGGAGGTCAGCGTTGATCAGCTGGCGCGCGGCTGCTTCGCACCTGCTCTGCAAGGTGCTTCGCCGCGAAGCTCCGAACACCTCGGCCACCGCGACCCGCACCGATGCGGTGGTCGCCGGCATCGCATCGACAGGAACGCACGGGCCGAATCGACCGGCCAGGGTCGACCGGGTCGACGATCCGTTCGGGCAGATGTCGTTGGTCACGGTGTGTGGCAATGTCGGTACGATCACCGTCGACTCCCTCACCGGGCTGCTGGCGGATCTCGGCCACGGCCACTACGTCCATCTCGATCTCGGCTCGGCCTCGATCCGGTCGGGCCAGGCGATGCGGTCGCTCGAAGCGATCGCCGATGATCTCGAGACACGGGGCGTCGTCTTGCGGGTGGTCGGGCTCGACCCGCTGCACCCGATGCTCACCGAAACTCTGTGACACCCCGCGTTCATGCTGTTGGTATGAGCGAGAACGACTTCCCACAGCAGCTGACCCTGTTGCCGTCGTCCGACGTTCCCGTCCAGTTCAGGCTCGACGCGGACACTCGTCGGCGAGGTATGCAGCACGTCAACGAGATTCGCCGGCAACTCGCCGAGCGTCAGGCCGCCAAGCAGCAGATCGACCAACTGGCCGGTCGCCGACCGGTCCGATCGAACGCAGCCTGATCAGCCGGCGTTCGGCGCCAACGACCGGATCGCGTCCCACTGCGCGAGCGCGGGGTCGAAGGGCAGGATTGCGAGCGAACTCGTCGTCACACCATTGTCGAAGTATTCCTGGATGCGGGCGCGACAGCGTTCCGGAGTTCCGTGCACCACGAGAGCGTCGACCACCTCGTCGGGGATCTCGGCCAGCGCCTGCTTCCGGTCGCCGGCCTTCCACGCCGACCACATCCCGGCAAGCTGTTCGCCGCGCCCCAACCACTCCTGGAAGGCGGCGTACACGGGCACGTTCATGTAGGCCGCGATCGCACGGCGGGCGCCGGCACGGACGACCTCGGCGTTGTCGCTCGGGCACACGAAGATCCGCGCCACCAGTTCACGCTCCTCGCCACCGGCACCCTCGCGCACGGCCGCTGCGACCCGTGGCACGTCGCCGGGCGCCAACCAGTTCGTGATCGCTCCGTCCGACTCGCGTCCAGCCATCTTGAGCATGCCCTCGCGCAGGCCCGCCACGACGATCGACGGCGGCTGTTCGGGGCGGATGCCCAGCCGAAAGCCCTGGATCTCGAACGTGTCGTATTGCTGGTTGACCTTCTCCCCGGTGAATGCGTCACGCAGGAACCGCACCACGTCCCGAACCTTCTTGTACGGCTCGTCGAAGGGCACGCCGTTCCATCGCTCCACGATCACGTTCGACGACGAACCGATGCCCAACACGAAGCGGCCCGGAGCGGCGTCGGCCATCGTGGCCGCGCTCTGGGCCATACATGCCGGGGCACGCGTGTAGGCCGGCAGGATCGCCGTACCCAGCCGCAGTCGGGGTTCCCAGACCGATGCCAGCGCCAGCGGCGTCAAGCCGTCACCGCCGTCCGACTCGGCGGTCCAGACATCGGTGAACCCGAGGTCGGCGAGCTCGACAATGCGATCGCGCTGCGCATGCAGCGGGCCGGGTAGCGGGATGGTCATTCCTGGACGGTTCGGCAACGACATGCCGACGACTGTAGGCCGACCGATCAACCGCGACGGAAGCGCACGATGCAGCTCTGGCTCGCCGTGGCCAGCAAGGTGCCGTCCTCGCTGAACATGTGCGTCAATCCATGGCCGAACCCACGCTGCACTCCGTGCACCCGGATGTCCAACAACACCCATTCGGTGGGCACCAGGTGCAGCACCCGCAGCGTGTTGTCGAGGCTGTTGCCGCCCCCTCGCACACCCAGCGCCTGGCCGACGCCTGAGGGTACGAAATCACCCATGATCGCCAGCGCAACCGCGTCGATGCCCTCGATCACGTCGGGCAATCGTGCCCACATGATGGTCTGGCCGTCACCCAGGCCGCCGTCCAGGTCGCGGTACGCCCGGCCCTTCGCGATCCGCACGTCGAGGCGTTCGTTGATCGTGCCGGCAGTTTCCGAGCTGTATGGACGCGGTGGGCACTCGAGCGGGGGCGCCACCACCGGCATGGTCTCGAACTGACCGGAGGGCTTGTCGGGGCGATCACCGAGCGCCGCGTTGACCGTCAGGATCTCGCGATTGCCGACATGCCCCACCGCACGAGCCTGGGTGATCTGATGGCCCTCGACGGCGACCGTGACGTCGATGTCGAGCACCTCACCCGGCCTGGCGTACGACAGGTACTGGCTGGTCGCCCAGATGCACTCGCGGCCGCTGGTCCCCTCGAGCGCCCCGATCGCCGCGCCCAACCCGGCACCGCCGAACAGGAACCCACTGCTGGTGCACACATCGGCGCGCACGTCGAGCGTCCACCGGAACGGATTGTGGCTCTGTTGCAGCCCGAGAAAGGCCCGTGAGTCCATAGTGCCCGCATGTTACGGCAACCCCGAACCGGGTTACCTTGCGGACATGGCTGATATCCCATGGCAAGGCGATGCATGTTCGTTGGTCGAGGCGTTCCGAGCCGGTGAACGCACGCCGTCGGAGGAACTGGCTGCCACCTACGCCGCGATCGACGCGAGCGACCTCAACGCGTTCTCACGACTACATCGAGAACAGGCCGAGGCTGCCGCCCGAGATGCCGATGTGAACAAGCCCTTCGGAGGGGTGCCGATCGGCGTGAAAGAGCTCGATCGCGTCGAGGGGTGGCCGGATACACACGCCTGCGCCGTGTACCGCGACCAGATCGCATCCGACACCGGCACGAATGTCGCTCGCATCCGCGACCTCGGTGGCGCCGTGCTCGCCGGACAGACGACGGCATCCGAGTTCGGGGGCGTCAACCTCACCCGTACGGTGCTGAACGGCACGACCCATAATCCGTGGCAACACGGACGCACACCCGGCGGTTCGTCCGGCGGCACTGCCGCCGCAGTCGCCGGCGGGCTGGTCACCCTCGGCACGGGCGGGGACGGCGGCGGTTCGATTCGTATCCCGGCAGGTTTCGTCGGACTGATCGGTCTGAAGGCGACATACGGGCGCATCCCGCTCACGCCCTCGGCGGGCCTCGGGGCGATGACCGTCACGCACGGTTGCCTGTCGCGGTCGGTCCGCGACACGGCGCGATGGTTCGATGTGTGCAACGGGCATGACCCTCGCGAACCGCTGAGCCTGCCCCGCGTCGAGGGGTGGGAACGAGGCCTCGGAACACACCGCGAGCAACTGCGGGGCATGCGGGTCGCGATCGTTCCCGACTGGGGCGCGGCCGTCGTCTCACCGATCATGTGGGAGCTCCTCGAGGAGGCGGCCACCCAACTGGTCATCGACTGCGGCATGGTGCGCGTCGACGGCATCGACACCGAACTCCCACGGATGGGCGCCGCTTGGTCGGTGGCCAACTCGGTCGGATTGATCGACCGGTTGCGGGACCACTGGCCCGAGTGCGCCGACGAACTGACGCCCGAGATCCGCGCCTCGATGGAACTCGGGGCCGGCCAGTACGGGGCCGACGCCCGCATCAAGCTCGAACGACGTCGGACCGAACTCAACGAGAAGATGGCGCGGATCTTCGACGTCGCTGCCGGGGGCGTCGACTTCGTCATGACCGCCTCCAACCCCGACATTGCGTTCGCCGCCGACGGCCCTCTGCCCAATACGTTCGGCGGCGTCAAAGCCGGAGCCAGAATCAATGGGCGACTGACCTTTCCGGCCAACCTGTACGGGAATCCGGCCATCTCGATCCCAGCAGGATTCGTGGACGGTTTGCCGTTCGGCCTGCAGGTGATCAGCCCTCACTTCACCGAGGAGCTACTCCTCGACGTGGCACTCACGGCCGAGCGCAATCGTCCATGGCCGCTCACGGTCAACGCCGCAACCTGACTCGCGCCGACCACAGCGAGGAGACCAGCCGCGCTCGGCCGACACCGCCCCCGAATTGTTGCGTGCCGATGCGCGCGAGTGCGACAGCCTTCGAACCGGTCCGGGCACACGATGTAGGTTGCGCACATGAAGGTTGCGCTGACGGTCAATGACTTCCTCCGACGAGCCGAGTTGCTGTATCCCGACCGCGAGGCGGTCGCCGACGAGCCGAACCAGCCGGCCGAATCGTGGGGCTCGCTCACCTACCGCGAAATGGCGAGACGAGCCACCGCGATGGCTGCCGGCCTCGACGCACTCGGTGTCGCCCAGGGCGAACGAGTCGCGATGGTGTCCCACAACTCTGCGCGCCTGCTGACCGCCCTGTTCGGCGTGTCGGGCTCGGGCAGGATCCTGGTGCCGATCAACTTCCGGCTGGTCGCCGAAGAGGTGAAGTACATCGTCGCCCACTCCGGTGCGCGTGTGCTACTCGTCGACCCCGAACTCGAAGACGAGATGGCCGACGTCGAGTGCGAGATGAAGTGGATCATCGGTGCCGAGAGCGATGCGATCCTGATGAAGTTCGACGTCGAACCCGAACCCTGGGTGGCCGACGAGGACGCGACCGCCACCATCAACTACACGTCGGGCACGACTGCGCGACCCAAGGGCGTGCAGCTGACCCACCGCAACGTGTGGCTCAACGCCTCGGTGTTCGGATGGCACATGGGCGTCAACGACCGCGATGTGTACCTGCACACCCTGCCCCAGTTCCACTGCAACGGCTGGGGCATGCTCTACGCGGTCACGGGCATGGGCGGCAAGCACGTCATCCAGCGCAAGATCGACGGCGCCGAGATCCTCCGGCGCGTCGAGGAGCACGGCGTCACGTTGTGGTGTGGCGCGCCGGCGGTGTTGAACATGATCCTCGATGCGGCTGCCGAGTGGGAGGGGCCGATCCCCGGCGCCGGTCGCGTGCGCTGCGTGATTGCCGGCGCAGCGCCGCCGACGCGCACGATCGAGCGTTGCGAGAGCGAGTTGGGTTGGCAGTTCAACCAGATCTATGGCCTCACCGAAACTGCGCCGGTGCTCACCATGAACCGGCCCCGGGCCGAGTGGGACGACCTCTCCGTCGCAGAGCGAGCAGTGCAGCTGAACCGTGCCGGTGGGGCTGTGGTGGGCTGCACGATGGCCACCGGGCCCGACGGTGAAGTGCTGGCGCAGGGCAACATGATCATGGAGGGCTATTGGGGCCAGCCCGAAGCGACGGAAGAGGCGATCCAGGACGGCTTCTTCCGCACCGGAGACGGCGGCTTCATCGACGACGCCAACTATGTCACGATCGCCGACCGCAAGAAGGACGTCATCATCACGGGCGGCGAGAACGTGAGCTCGATCGAGGTCGAGGATGCGATCTTCCAGCACCCTGACGTCACCGAGGTTGCAGTGATCGGTATCCCCGACCAGAAGTGGGGTGAGCTGGTGACCGCGCTGGTGGTCAAGGCGGCCGGGGCCGAACTCACCGAGCAAGAAGTGATCGCCTGGACCAAGCAGAAGCTTGCCGGCTACAAATGCCCGAAGCGGGTCGAGTTCCGCGACGAACTCGCCCGCACGGCGACCGGAAAGCTGCAGAAATTCAAGCTCCGTGAGCCGTTCTGGGAAGGCCGCGACCGCCAGGTCAACTGAAGTCGACCACCAATCGGCAGCCACCGTCCGGGGAGTCGGCGATCGAGATGGTCGCGTCGTGTGACTCGGCGATGTCGCGTGCGATCGCCAGCCCGAGCCCCGAACCACCGCGATCGCGCTGACGGGACTCGTCGAGCCGGACGAAACGTTCGAACACCCGGGCGCGTTCTGCCTCCGGCACCCCGGGGCCGTCGTCGTCGACGAGGAGCTCGATGGTGCCGTCGGGATCGGTCGTCACCGAGACCCGTACGCGTCGTCGAGCATGCCGGATCGCGTTCGCCAAGAGATTGCGCACGAGTCGAGCGAGGTAGCGCTCGTCCCCGTTCAAGACGACCGCGGCCACCAGCGACATGTCGATATCGAGATCCGTCTCACCGCGCGCCGCGCGAACCTCGCTTTCGATCACCACATCCAGGTCGACGGGTCTCCGTCGGACCAGCACGTCGCCAGCGTCCCGACGGGCGAGGAACAGCAGGTCGTCGACGAGCGTCTGCATGTCGACGGCATCCCCGAGCACGCTGCGGCATGTCTCGACCAGATCGATGCCCTCGGCTGCCAGATCGACCTCGAGTGCGGTGCGCATGCGCGTGAGCGGTGTTCGCAACTCGTGGGAGACATCTGCGACGAAGCGACGCTGATGTGCCGATGCCGATTCGAGACGGGCGAGCATGTCGTTCATCGTTCCGGCCAACCGGTCGATCTCGTCGCCCGAGCCGGGCACCGGAACCCGTTTGCCCAGGTCCCCGAGACCGATTCCGGCAACCTCTTCCCTGATCTCCTCGACCGGCCGGAGTGTCCGTCCCACCAGCCACCACACCGCTGCGGCGAGTGCCAGGACCGCGGCGGGAAACACGATCGCCAACGTCGCGATCAACGCCCTGACACCGTCTCGCACGTCATCGACGTTCTCGCCGACGACGATGAACCGCGCACCGTCCGGTTCGTCGAATCTCCGGATCAGGACCCGGTAGACATCGTCCTCCAGCGGTAGGTCCGATCGGGTCACCACCGACTGCTGGTGATCGGGCAACTCGACGAGCGCCCGGGCCCTCGACACGTTGGCAGTCGCGGCAATCACCCCACCGGCGTCGTCCAATACCTGAACGAACCGGTCTTCCTGATTGGAGTTGACGAGGGCCGCCGCCGGGTCGCCGAGCAGTGATTGCTCGATCTGATCGGCTCGTTGCTCGAGCGAACGATCGAGGTTGTCGCGCAACTGTGACTGGACGACGACGACCACGACCGCCCCAGCCGCCACCAGGACGATGCTCACGATCACAACCGCGAGCATCGTGATGCGCAGACGGATCGAACCTGTCCTCACGGGTTCTCCTGGTCGTCGATCAAGCGGTAGCCCGCACCGCGAACCGTTTCGAGCGAGTGCCGGCCGAACGGCTCGTCGATCGCTCGTCGGAGCCGCTTCACGTACACCTCGACAATGTTCGGATCACCATCGAAGTCGTGCGCCCAGACGCCGCCGAGAATGTCGGACTTCGACTGCACACTGCCTGCTCGGCGAACGAGGAACTCGAGCACATCGAACTGGCGCGTGGTCAGCGGTACCTCGACGCCTGCACGCCATGCCCGCCGAGACGAGGGTTCGATCCGCAGGTCCCCCACGTCGCACGGCGTCGGGGAGTCATGGGCGCGACGCAGCAGCGCTCGAAGACGGGCGAGCAGCACCGGGAACGAGAAGGGTTTGACGAGATAGTCATCGGCCCCGGTGTCGAGCCCTTCGGCTTCGTCGAACTCACCGTCTTTCGCGGTGAGCATCAGAATGGGAGTCCAGATCGCACGCTCCCGAAGCTCGCGACAGACGACATATCCATTCATGCGAGGGAGCATGATGTCGAGCACGATCACGTCGGCGCCCGTTTCGCTCGCGAGCCACAGCCCGTCGAGGCCGTCGTGAGCCACCTCCACCCGGTATCCCTCCGCCTCGAGCCCGCGGCGCAACGCATCTGCCGTCTTGGCATCGTCCTCGATGACGAGCACCTTCACCACACCAGCATGCCCTCTGGGCCTGAACCCCTGCTGACTCTCGACCGGCGTCGAACGTCGGTGAGCTACTCGACCGTCGAGTAGCTCGTGCTGCGATCGTGCGTCGCTCGCCCTCTGACCTCGGCGACGCACTGTCGCAGATCGTGCAAGTACGAGTCGATCACCCCGGTGTTCGAATTACTGACGGTCGAGTGGAGCGAGTCTGGTGGGCCCTGCCGATCATGGAACCAACCTCGACTCAGCAGCGAATCCCCGAGCGCGAACACATCGATCGGGTCGGCCGAGGTCGGATCGGATGCCAGTGCGATGAGATGGTACGAGCCGTCGCCCAGCACGCGGATTCCGTCGATCTCGTCGATCCCTGCTCGGATCAGGTCGGCGTTGACGAGCGTCTGCCTCGTGAGATCGACATAGCCCTCGACACCCAGGTGCTGCATCACGGCCCAGGCCGCGGCCATCGGCAGCCCGCTTCGCGTGCCTTGCAGGTTTGGCGAACCGTAGAAGCCGCCCAGCCACCGATCGAACATCCACGTCTGGTAGCGACGTAGCTCCTTGGTGCGGTGGAGCACGACCGAGACGCCTTTGGGCGCATATCCCAACTTGTGGATGTCGGCCGAGATCGAATGAACGCCGTCGACGCGAAAGTCCCAGACCGGTACCGGTCGACCGAGCATCTCGGCGAACGGCAACACGAAGCCCCCCATACATGCATCGACGTGGCAGTTGGCCCCGACCGAGGCGGCCAACGCCGCGATCTCGGGGATGGGGTCGACCACGCCTTGCGGATACTGCGGTGCTGATCCGACGACGAGCACGGTGTCGGCGTTGACGGCCGCTGCCATTGCCTCGACGTCCACGGTCCAGTCGTCGTGCACCGGCGTGGTGTGGATCGGCATGTCGTACATGTGAGCGGACTTGTGGAACGCGGCGTGGGCCGACTCGGCGACGACGATCTCTCCGGAACGGATGCCGCGCTCGGCCCGGCCCCGTTCGCGAGCTGCCAGGACTGCACACTGGATCGATTCGGTGCCGCCGCTCGTCAGGAACCCCGCTGCCGTGTCGGGGCCGTGCAGCAACTCGGCGGTCCACCCGACGACCTCAGATTGGATCTGCGCCAGCGACGGAAACGCCTTGGTGTTCAGCGCGTTCTCGTGGAGAAACAGCATCGCTGCTCGCTCGGCGGCCTCGTGCACGCTCGGGCCACCGTCGTACACCATGCCGAACGTCTTGCCGTCCTGCCAACGCGCGTCTCCGGCGCGTTTGGCTTGCAGGTCGGCAATGACGTCGTCGACATTGCGACCCTGTTGTGGCATCTCCATCCGACGATCTTTCCAGAATGGAGCGACCGAGGCGAGATCAGCGATCGCCGAATCCAGCCGCCAGCGCGGAGCGCAGGATGCTGCGGAGTTGAGATGTCTCGCTCGGATACTCGCCCGACACCGTGATCGCCCAGGTGACCCCGTCGGGCTGCACCAGCACCATCGCGTGCGTGTTCTGGATGGTGCCGGTGTGGCCGAAGCCCTCGGCATAGTTGATCAGGCCCAGCCCGTATCCGACCGGAGGTCGCCCATCTGGGACGCGGTAGCGCATCGCCGCTGCGAACTCCGGCGACAGGGCTTTCCAGCCGGGGGTGGACGGGTCGATCGAGTCGATGATCGTCACGAGGTCGGTCGGAGTCGCGTTCCATGCCCCAGCGGCACCGAGCGTCTCCATGAAGTTCCGACCAGGTGTGGGGTGATGCGACACTTCATCTGGGCCGAGGTCGTAGGTGGACGACATCCGCATCCCGCTGATGCCCAACGGAGTGAGCAGGTTTTCGTACACGACACGCTCGTAGGTCTTGCCCGTGACCGCCTCGATGAGGATTCCGAGCACGCAGTAACTCATGTTGCTGTACCGGAACCCGTTGCCCGTCGACACCGAACGCTGCAGTCCTTGCGTCGCAGCGTCGACGCACGAGGTCGCACCATTCGAAAAGAAGAGGTTCTGATATTTGGGGAATCCAGCCGTATGACTGAGCAAGTCGCGCAGGGTGATGTTCGCGACATCTGGGTCAGAGCTGCGCAGGCCGAGGTGATCGATCAACGTCTGGCCGACAGGATCGTCCAGCGTCAGCGTTCCCTCCTCGACGAGCTGCAGTGCGACGATCGCGGTGATCGTCTTGGAGATGCTCGCGATCCGAAATCGGTCAGTGGTCTCGGCGGGATCGTCGCTGCCGGCGACCCGTTCGCCGAACGCGGCGCTGTGAACGACCTCACCGTCGATCATGACGGCCACCGACGCGCTCACATCGGCCGGGATCAGTCGCTGCTCGAGTGCGGCATCGAACGACTGCCAGCCAGAGCGATTGGGCGATGCGTTGCCGGCGTCGTCCAGGAGCAGCATCTGATCGACGTCCACCACGACATCGGCGTCGATCGAATCGGTCTCGACGTCCTCGGCGAGGATCGGCTCGAAACCGCCATCGGACGAAGACCGGTCTTCGACCAGGGTCGGCTCCGCGCGCTGGCCACTCGTGAACTGAGGAGCTGGAGGCGATGCGACGCGGGCTTGACCGCACGCGCTGACCACGATGGCAGCCACGGCCGCCAGCGCGACCGAGCGGCCCACGTCCCAACATCGCGGTATCACACCGACATCATGCCGCATTCTTGAGGAAAATGCACCCTGCGTGCCCATTCGAACACTCCCCGCGGCCACGAATCGTGGTCGATCAACGGTTTTCGGTGCTGTCAGTGTCGCGCCACCGGTAATTCCTGATCGACGACCAGTACATCGGCGAACAGATCGCCCGACTCATCCACACGAGCCAGTACGTCTCGACTGGTGAATCGCAGTTCGAGATCGCCCACGGCGCAGGCGGTGACCTCGTCCCACGTCACCGGCGTCGACACCGTCGGCTCCGGACGCGCCCGCAGGGAGTACGGGGCGATCGTGGTCTTGTGGAACGAGTTCTGGCTCCAGTCCACAAATATCTTTCCCGGCCGCTCCGCCTTGGACATCACCGTCGTGACGCTGCCGGGTAACTGCCGTTCGAGCACCTGGCCGACCGCCAAGGCAAAATCTGCGGCGCCCTCGTGGGTCGCTGCGGGGGTGTTGAGCGGCACGTACATCTGCAGACCCTTCGATCCAGACGTCTTGCACCACCCGCGCAGCCCGACCGCGTCGAGGACCGAACGTGTCGCAAGCGCAACCTGGCAGCACTCCACGATCGTGGCCGGCGCACCCGGATCGAAGTCGAACACCAGCGCCCGCGGGGTGGCGAGGTCGTCAGCGAGCGCCATGGGCGCATGGATCTCGATGGCCGCCATGTTGGCCGCCCAGACGAGGGCTGCCGTCTCGTCGATCCGGCAGTACTCGATACCTCCATGACGGTCACCGGGACCGAGCGCGACGCCGACCCAGGGCGGACGATGGCCTGGGCATCGCTTCTCGAAGAATCCCGCGGTGTCAGTGCCATCCGGGTACCTCCGGAACGTCAATGCCCGACCTGCAAGATGCGGGATCGCCACCGCAGCGATGCGCGCCATGTAGTCGATCACCTGGGCCTTCGTGAACCCATTCGGGTACAGCACCTTGTCGAGATTGCTCAGCGAAAGGTGACGACCTTCGACGTCGATCTCGACGCCCGCGCTCACGCAGATTTCTTCTTTCGGGCGGCAGGCTTCTTCGTGCCCGCCCCCTCGGCAATGCCGTCGGCATCCTCGGGCACCGTCGTACGAGCCGGTGTCGTCCGGCCGGCAGTTCGCGACTTCGTCGACTTCGTCTGGACCGAGGCGGTTGCCGTCTCGGTCACGTCGTCACGCGCCGGATGACCGATACGGGCTTGTTTGGCCCGAGCGACGCTCGCCTCGAGCGCAGCCATCAAGTCGATCACGTTGGGCTTCTCGACCGGCACCTCCGGCAGCTCGAACGCCTGCCCGGCCGCCTTGATCTGGATGAGGTCGAGCACCTGTTCCCGGTATTCGTCGCGATACTTCTCGGGCTCGAACGCGGCGGTCAGCGAGTCGACCAACGACTCAGCCATCGCTATCTCTTTCGACGACACCTCGACGTGCTCGAGGCCGAGCAGGTCGTCGATCGACGCAGGATCGATGACCTCGTCGGCATACGCGAGCGTCGACATGATCAGTCGGCCCTCCTCGGCTCGGATTGCCGCCGTGTACTGCTTGTTCCGCATCACGAACCGCCCGATCGCGACCTTGCCGGCCTCCTCCATCGCTCGCGCGAGCAACACGTACGGCTTCGGATTCGTGCCGGGCGCCACGTAGTAGGCAGTGTCGTAGAACACCGGGTCGATCTCCTCGAGGTCGACGAACTCCTCGAGCTCGACCGTTTTGGTCGCGGCAGGGATGAATGGCTCGAGGTCGTCGGGGTCGACGACCACATAGCGCTCCCGGGAAACTTCGTACCCCTTCACGATGTGGTCGTCGGGAACTTCCTCACCGTCGAGTGCAGACACCTTCTTGTACTTGATGCGGGCCATCGTGCGGTCGTCGAGTTGGTTGAACGACACGCTCTGTCGACGGACTGCGTGGTAGAGCTTCACCGGGATCGCGACGAGCCCGAAGCTGATCGTGCCGTTCCAAACAGGCCGTGGCATCCGCCCATCATGCCCGAACAGACGCGCGATGTCACCCGTTTGGGAACAGGATCGTTCAGACGTCGAGCACGGCACGAGCGACGAGATCGGTGCCGAACGCTGTGAGGATCGCGAGGTACAGCAGGCCCGTCGCTGCCATCACGGCGGAGTACTCACGCTCGCGCAACGCGGCGCGGGTGACGAAGACCAGCACGATCGTGCTGACCGCACAAGCGCCCCAGAACCAGCCCAAGGTCCCGCCCCAACCGTCGTCGATCGAACCCGACCACACACTGATCATGCCGGTCGGAAGCAGGAGCACGAACACCTCGAGTGGCCAGATCCATCCCAGGGCGTCGACGAGCTCGTTGAGCAGTCGCCGTGGCAGGCCCGGCTGGGTCAGGTACCAGTGCCCCAGCAACATCGCGTCGGTGACAGCGCCCAGGAAGGCCGCACCCACGAGCGTCCTCAGCAGCGAAATGATCGTGTCGGCCCCACCGGCCGGTGCTGCGTCGATCGCGGCGGCGAGCAGACCGACGGTTCCGATGACGACGGGCACGAGGTCGAGGACGGGGGGGAACTCGGCGCCGCGCCCGGGGTCGATGGGGCGGTCGTCGACGGCCCGGGCGATGCCGGTCATCGCTGCGACGCGCTCGGTGCGGCGGTCGTGCTCGAGTCGATGGCCGCTCACCCCGGCCGATCTGCGTCGGACCGATACCACGAGTGCAACGACGCAGGCGATGACGACACCGAGCGCCGATAGTTCCCGAACGGGCAGCGGGCTGTATCGAAACCCGGCTACGAAAGCGGCCATCGCCAGCAGGCCGTACGTGACCCTGAGCAGCCAGCCGTACCCCAGGCTCACCTCTCGGCGACGGGTCGTGAACCAGCAAAACGCCATGCCGCCCACCGCCCACTGCAACAGCACGGTGGCGGCATCGAGGTGAATCACGCCGTTGGAGGGTAACGCCGTAGTGTTTGTGCTGCATGCTCCAGCAACACCGACGATCGTTCTTCCTCACCTGCGTCGCGATGATCGCCCTGACCGGCTGTTTCACCGGGGAGCGTCCAACGCTCGTGTCAGAGGTTCCGATCGATGACGCCGCTGCCCAGGCGGTGCTCGACCGTCTCGCTCTGGCCGGCTCGGTCAACTTCATCGCGACGTACGACATCACTCCCTCGCTGACCGGAGCGACGACGCAGGCGACCGTGGTACAGCAGGACGGCCGGCGTCGCATCACGATCGGGAATGTCGAGTTCAGCACCGACGGCAACGTGTCCCAGACGTGTGTCAACAATGGTGAGGACTGCACGGATTTCCTCGACGACGCACGCGTCAGCGATCTCAACATCACGCACGACTTCTGGGGTTCTTCGTTCGGCTCGCGGCTCGAACTCGACGCCAGCCGCCGCATCGGTCCCAGCGCCAATCTCAACACCAACATCGCCGGGCAACCGACCGTGTGCGTCGACGTGATCGTGCCCAGCGTCGCCACGGCAACCGGGACCGTGACGTACTGCGGGCTCGACGCCGGCGTGTTGGGGCGCTACTTCGGCGCCGATGTCAGCATCGAGCTGACGTCGTTCTCGTTCCAGGTGATGTCGTCCGACTTCGGCGACTGACCGTCACCCGACGTTGGCGAGCCGGTGATCGGCGGAGTTGAGAGCAAGTGGCCCCGTCGCGGTCGACACGACGATGTCCTCGAGCCGCATCCCCCACTTGCCGGGGACATAGATGCCCGGCTCGATGCTGAATGCATGCCCGGGCTCGAGCGCACGACGGTTGCCCTGCACGATGTACGGATCCTCGTGTTCCTCGAGGCCGATCCCGTGCCCGGTGCGGTGCACGAAGTAGTCGCCGAATCCTGCTGCGGCGATGATGTCTCTCGCTGCGCTGTCGACGTCCTCACACGACGTTCCCGCCGTAGCCGAACCCACCGACGCTTGTTGGGCTTCGAGCAGCACCTCGTACGCCTCGGCGACATCTGATGCGATGTCGCCGGTGTACACGCAGCGCGTGATGTCGGAGCAGTAGCCGTCCATGGTGCCACCGAAGTCACACAGGACGATCTCGTCGTCGTTGATGATGCGCTGGCCGGCGTGATGATGCGGGCTCGCGGCGTTCTCGCCGGCCGCGACGATCGCGAAGTTCACCTTCTGGTGGCCTTCTGCGATGATCCGGGCCGACAGATCTGCCGACACCTCGGCTTCGGTGCGACCGACCAGAGGGATGCGCCCCGATTGCAGCTCTGCAGCGATGCGATCCACGGCGGCGGCAGCGGCGGTCAATGCATCGATCTCGGCAGCGTCCTTGACCATCCGCAGGGGACCCACGACGTCGACCGCTCGCTGGTACGAGGCGCCCGGGAGTTGAGGCAGTAGTTCGACGAGGAACCGGGCCCACATCTGGTCGCCGACGGCCACGGCAGTCGAACCCGACGCCAGCTCGGACACCAGTCTGGTCGGATCGTCGGTCTCGTTCCAGGGCAGAAGTTGGAAGACGCCCGGCTGCTCGACCACCCGCGGCGCCTCGAGCCGTGGGATCACGAGGGTTGCATCGCCATCACGAGGCACGACGAGCATGGTCAGCCGCTCGAGCGGCATCGCCAAGTAGCCGGTGAGATACGGCAGGTCGTGACCCACTGAGAGCAGGAGCGTGTCGACGCCCTGCTGGGTCATTGCGGCGCGCACACGCGCCAGTCGGTCGAGATAGATCTGGCTCACCGCGCCAGCGTAACGATCATCCCCCGACGATCGGGGACCTGGCGATCGCACCGACTCCCTCGACTCGCTCGCCGTACCGGAATCCGATCGGTGGTCGAGTCCGGTGACGATCAGGTCCGGCGGCCCGCCACGAACAACATCGAGCCGATCAACACCGCGATCACGGCCGAGGTGGCGAACGCGACGTTGATCGCGTCGGTGAAAGCTATGCCCGCCCGGGCGATCAGTTCGCCTGCGCCCTGACCACCGGGCAGCGAGGAGGCCACACGGATCGCACCGCCGATCGACTCACCGGCCTGGGCAGCAGCATCACCGCTCAGCCCCGACGTATCGATCCGGCCGCGGTACGCCGACGCCACGATGCTGCCCAGAATCGCGATCCCGAGGGCACCGCCCAACTCACGGGTCGTGTCGTTGACGGCCGAACCGACGCCCGCCTTGTTCATGGGCACGGCAGACATGATCGCGCCCGTACCCGGCGCGATGCTGGAGGCCATTCCTGCCGACAGCAGCACGAGCGCGACCACGATCAGGAGGTAGGGGGTCGACGGTCCGAGTGTCGAGAGCAACACGAATCCTGCGGCGATCGAGATGAAACCACCCGCTACGACCTTGTTCAGACCGAACCGCTGAACGAGCCCGGCGCTGCGCGGTGATACAGCGATCATCGTGAACGCGAACGGCAGGTTGGCGGCGCCGGCCTTCAGGGGGGAGTAGCCGCGCACGAACTGGAAGTACTGGGTCATCAGGAAGAAGAATCCGAACATCACCAGGAACCCGAAGGTGATGATGATGCTGCCGGTCGAGAACGATCGGTTCCGGAAGTACCGCATCGGCAAAGTGGGATGCTCAGCTCGTAGCTCCCAGGCGACGAATGCAACCAGCATCGCAGCAGCGACGACGAAAGCTCCGATCACCTCGCTGTCGCCCCACCCCTTGTCGGGGCCTTCGATGATGCCGTACAGCAGCGCGGCGAGGCCAACCAGCGACAATGCTGCGCCGAACGGATCGAGCGGTGTCGAGTCGTCGTCGCGGCTGCGCGGGGCCCAGATCGCCACGGCGACGAGCACCGACAGCGACGCCACCACGTTCACCACGAATGCAGCGCCCCACCAGAACGAAGGAACGATCCACCATCCGGTCAACAAGAAGCCGACCACCAGAGGGCCGAGCGCACCTCCGGCACCGGCGAAGCCTGCCCAGATCGCGATCGCCTTGCTGCGCTCGATCGGCGGGAAGATCGAGGAGATGAGCGAGAGTGTGGCCGGCATCACGAACGCGGCGCCGATACCGGAGATCGCACGGGCGATGATGACCGTGTTCGACGTGTCGGCGAGTGCCCCGACCAGCGACCCGAGCGCAAACACGGTGAGGCCGCCCATCAATGCCAATTTGCGGCCGAACCGGTCTCCGATCGCTCCGGCCGTCAGCAGGAGACCCGCGAACACGATCGCATACGAGTCGACGATCCACTGCAGGTCGGTTGCGTTGGCATCGAGGCTGCGTTGCATCGACGGCAGCGCCACGTTGAGGCCCGACACCGACATCACCACCATCACCAGACTCGTGCACATGACGCCCAGCAGGAACCAGCGTCGGTGGTGGATGTCGGGTTGTTTGTACAGCGGGATAGGTGTCACGGACGACGTCACCCCCGCAACGTATCCACCGGCCGGCCGATCCCCTGCTACCCGCGGGCCTTGGCGATCCCGGCGACCACATCCAGCGCGGACGGGTCCTTGAGCGCTCCCCTGCTGGCCGCCGCGTCGGGGTCGGCGCCGCGCAGGATCTTCTTGACCGGCAATTCGAGCTTCTTGCCGCTCAGGGTCGTGGGGATCGCAGCGACCTGGTGCACCTCGTCGGGCACGTGGCGCGGCGACAGCCCGGCACGGATACCTGACCGGATTCGGGTCCGCACCTCGTCGTCGAGCGTGAGCCCGTCGGCCAGCACGACGAACAGCACCAGCGTGCCGGGGTCGTCGGCGTCGGGCGATTCGAGATGCACGACCAGACTGTCGAGCACACCGTCGAGCGATTCGACCACCCGGTAGATCTCGGCGGTGCCGACCCGGACGCCTCCACGGTTGAGCGTCGCGTCCGAGCGCCCGGTGATCAGGCAGCTGCCTCGATCGGTGATCGTGATCCAATCGCCGTGGCGCCAGATCCCCGGGTACTGCTCGAAATAGGCGGACCTGTATCGCGATCCATCCTCATCGCCCCAGAACCCGACCGGCATCGACGGCATCGGTTGGGTCAGCACGAGTTCACCCTGTTCGCCCACGACCGGGAGCCCCGCCTCGTCGAACGAGCGAACCGCAGCGCCGAGATAGCTGCACGGGATCTCGCCTTCCCACACCGGGGTCATCGAACTCCCACCGACGAAAGCCGAACACACGTCGGTGCCGCCCGAGATCGGTGACAACATCACGTCCGGCGACACGGCCTCGTAGATCCATCGGAACGCCTCGGCCGGCAAGGGGGCACCTGTCGAACCGACCGCTCGAAGGTCGGTCAGGTCGAATCGCTCGGCTGGTGTGATACCGGCGCGGCGACACGCCGTGAAGAACGGGGCGCCACCACCGAACCAGGTGATCCGCTCGTCTGCGGCCAGGCTCCACAGGGTGTCCGGGCCGTCGTGATTCGGATCACCGTCGAACAACACGAGCTGGGCGCCGACCAGCAGACCCGAGACGAGGAAGTTCCACATCATCCACCCAGTCGTGGTGAACCAGAAGAACCGGTCGGTGTCCCCCATGTCGCTGTGCAGGCCGAGCACCTTCAAGTGTTCGAGCAGGACACCGCCGTGGCCGTGCAGGATCGGCTTGGGGAGTCCGGTCGTCCCGGACGAGTACAACACGTACAGCGGATGATCCGGAGCGACCTGGGCGAACTCGATGAGAGCTGTGTCGACGAGCAAGTCGTCCCATGACAGCGACTGAGCAGGCAGCGGCCGTGAAACGTCGAGGTAGGGCACCATCACGGTTCGGCGCAGACCGGGCAGACCGGCCCTGATCGCCTCGAGTTCGCTGACGCGGTCGACGTCGTGACGGCCGTATCGGTAGCCATCTACAGCGAGCAACACCGTGGGCTCGACCTGGCTGAACCGGTCGAGCACCGCTTGGACACCGAATTCGGGAGCACACGAGGTCCAGGTCGCGCCCAGGCTGCACGCTGCCAGGAAGGCCACGATCGTCTCGGGGATGTTGGGAAGATATGCCGCAACACGATCCCCCTCACCCACGCCGAGTCGTTGCAGTCCGACGCGCGCACGCGCGACCTGATCGGTCAGTTGGCCCCAGGTGAGCGCGACGCGATCGCGCGATTGCGACACGGCCACGATCGCCACCTCGTCCTGTCGTCCCAGGCCGCTGCGCAGCACGTGCTCGGCGTAGTTGAGCCGCGCTCCCTCGAACCAGGCGGCGCCCGGCATCACCCGACCGTCCAACACCCGGTCAAATGGGTGTGAGGCCTGTACGTCGAAATAGGCCCAGATCGCAGCCCAGCACTCCTCGAGTCCCTCCTCGACCGACCACCGCCACAACTCGTCGTAATCGTCGAACCGGAGACCTGACCGGGCCTCACAGAATTGGAGGAACCGTCCGAGCCGGGTCGAGGTCCTGGCGTCGGCGAGCGGTGTCCACAGAATTGGCGGGGTCATCCCCGGCATTCTCGCGCGTCCAGCTCGCCTGCCACACTGCTGTGGTGTCGCGCCGAACCTGGATCGTGTTGCTGACCGGCGCGGCGATGGTGTTCATCACGATGGGCACCCGCCAATCGATCGGGCTGTTCCTCAAACCGGTCACCTCCGACCTCGGCACCGACCGCGAGTCGTTCGCCCTGGCGGTGGCCGCCCACAATCTGATTCTCGGTGTCCCACTCGCCGCCATGGCTGCCGACCGGCTCGGCCCGCGACGAGTCGTCGCCACGGCCGGCCTGTTGATGGGCTCGGGCCTCGTCCTTGCATCGCGTTCGAACGGCATGACCGGGTTCGGCATCTCGCTCGCGTTGTTGTTCGGCTTGGCCGTGTCGGGTGCCTCGTTCGTCGTGGTGATCGGTGCCGTCGGCAAGGCGGTACCGGCAAGGCGACAGTCGTTTGCGTTCGGTTTCGTCACTGCCGGCGCGTCGATCGGCATGTTCGCGATGGTGCCGATCGTCCAGCTGCTGATCGATTCGCTCGGCTGGCGCGGGGCGATGGCAGCGCTCGGCGCGATCGCGTTCGTCGCGATCGGAGCGGCGTCGTTCCTACTGCCGGCGGACACACACGACGAGCACGATCCCCACGCCCCGGCCGATTCGCTCTCGACCGCCGTCGGGCAGGCGATGCGCACCCCGAGCTATGTCCTGCTCACCACCGGGTTCTTCGTCTGCGGCTTCCACGTAGCGTTCATCAGCGCTCACCTCCCCGCCTACCTCACCGACCAAGGCCTGTCCGATCGCACCGCCGCTATCTCGCTGTCGTTGATCGGCTTGTTCAACATCGCCGGTTCGCTGGCGGCCGGGTGGATGGGCGACCGGTACCCACGTCGCACCTTGCTCGCCGCCCTGTATCTCGCTCGAGCGATCGTCATGACCGCGTTCATGCTGACCCCCCTCAGCAGCGCGAGCGCGCTTGCGTTCGGTGCCGTGATGGGGTTGCTGTGGCTCTCGACCGTACCGTTGACCAGCGGGCTCGTCGCCGCGATGTTCGGGCAGCGGTACCTGACCACGCTGTTCGGCATCGTGTTCCTGTCCCACCAGGTCGGAGCATTCCTCGGTGTCTGGCTGGGTGGCCGGGTGTACGACAGTTCGGGTGGGTACGGACCGGTCTGGACCATCGCTGTCGTCTTGGGAGTCGTCGCTGCGCTGATCCACCTTCCGATCTCGGTCCTCCCAGAGCGTTCGCCACAACCGGCGTCCGCGCCCTAACGTACGCGCATGGGATCAATGATCGACTTCAAGAGCAACGGTGAAATCGCATCCGGTTACCTCGCGCTTCCCGAGGGTCGACGGGGTCCGGGCGTCATCGTCGTGCAGGAGTGGTGGGGCCTCGACTCGGGCATCAAAGAGATGGCAGACCGCCTGGCAGCTGCCGGGTTCGTCGCCCTCGCGCCCGATCTGTACCACGGCCAGCTCGCCGGCCACACCGAGATGGACAAGGCGGCCGCCATGATGTCGTCATTACCGCCCGAGCGTGCGGCACGAGACATGAGCAGCGCCGTCGACTACCTCGCCGATCACGATGCCACGACGAGTGACGGCATCGGCGTGATGGGTTTCTGCATGGGTGGCCTCCTCACGTTCATCCTGGCGGCCCTGCGACCCGACCGGATCGTCGCCGCAGTTCCCTTCTACGGATTTCCGCAGGGCGACGATCAGCCGAACTACCGCGACATCGAGGCCTCGATCCAGGGGCACATGGCCGAGCACGACGACTTCTTCCCGCCTGCGGCCGCGAAGGCCCTCGAGGCCGAGCTGCAGGCCATGGGCAAGGACGTCACCATCACCGTTCACGAAGGATCCGGCCACGCGTTCATGGCACCGCACAACGCGCTCGGCACGCAGGACCAGGCGCTCTACGATCTCATCTGGCCTCAGACGACGGCGTTCCTGCACGAGCACCTCGATTGAGTGCCGCTCGACCCGACATCATCGTCATCCTGACCGATCAGGAACGAGCAGCTCCTCCCTACGAAAACGACGAAATTCGCCGATGGCGAAGCACAGCGTTGCCGGGGCGTCGCTGGTTCGACGAACACGGAGTCACCTTCGACCGGCACTACACAGGCTCGCTCGCTTGCGTGCCCAGTCGACCGACCATCTTCACCGGGCAGTTTCCGGACGTGCACGGGGTCACCCAGACCGACGGGCTCGGCAAGGACGCCGACGACACGGCGATGCGTTGGTTGCGCCAAGGTGAGGTGCCCACCCTGGGTCACTGGTTCCGTGCTGCCGGGTACGACACCCGTTACGAGGGTAAATGGCACCTCACCCACGCCGATCTCGTCGATCCCGTGACCGGAGCGTCGCTCGCCACGAACGACGACGCCGGCGAGCCGGACCCAGTGGCGGTGCAGGCCTATCTGGACGCCGACCCGCTCGACCAGTTCGGTTTCTCGGGATGGGTGGGACCCGAACCTCACGGGGGCAAGCTCGCGGACAGCGGAACCCGTCGCGACGGGCTGTACGCCGACCGGGCGATCGCCTGGCTCGAACAACGGTATGACGGGCGGCGGGCCGGCGACGCCGACGCCCTTCGGCCGTTCCTGCTGGTCGTCAGCTTCGTCAATCCCCACGACATCGTGCTGTTCCCCGGGTGGACCCGCAGGAACCCGCTCCCACCCGACCCGCACGACACCCCGCCGGTGCCGGCGGCGCCGACGGCCGACGAGGACCTCGCCGACAAGCCCTCCGCTCAGGCTGCCTATCGGGATTCGTACCCGACGGGCTACGCGCCACTCGGCGTCGGTGTCTACGAGGCCAACGCCGACGAGTATCGACGCCTGTACTACCGGCTCCACGCCGACGTCGACGATCCGATCGATCGGGTGAGGCGGGCCGTCACCGACGCCGGCTCAGCCGATGCCGTGCTGCTGCGCAGCGCCGATCACGGCGAACTGTTGGGGTCTCACGGAGGCCTCCACCAGAAGTGGTTCACGCTCTATGACGAGGCCGCAAGGGTGCCCTTCACGATCGTCCGAATCGGCGAGCGGCCCACGCACGGGCAGATGATCTCGCAGATGCCGACCTCCCATGTCGACATCGTGCCGACGCTGCTCGCTGCGGCGGACATCGACATCGACGAGATCGGGGCGACACTCTCCGGGCGGTTCACCGAGTTCCATCCGCTTCCCGGGCACAACCTGATGCGCTTCGTCGACGGCGAACCCGCCGACACGAACCGCAGCGTCTACCTGATGACGCGCGACAACATCATGGAAGGTGACACCGGCGCATCCGCCGTCGCCCGGGGCTTCGGGCTGGGAGCAGAACCTCCCGACGACATGTTGATCGCCGTCCCGGCGAATGTGGGCTCGAATCTCGAGGCGCTCGTCACCACGGTCGACGGCCACCTGTGGAAGCTCGTGAGAACGTTCGACGACCCCGACACCTGGACCGAGCCGGGCGTACGCCATCTTGCAACATCCGGTCCAGATGGGCCGACCCATCGCGCCCACGTGCTCCCCGACGAATGGGAGCTGTACGACCTGACGACGGACCCCGTCGAGCGACACAACCTCTGGGACGAACCCTGCACTGCGGCGACGCGCACGATACTGACGGCCCGGCTCACCACCGAACGTCGGCGCGACGTGCCCGTTCGCAACCGTCAGTGGCCGTACGCAACCCGTCTGCTGTGACCTCGAGGATTTCTCGACCAGCGGTTCAAGTCACTCGGTTCGGCGTCCGATCAGAACACGAGACCCCATGCGCCCCATCCGTCGAACGACCACCGAGAGCACCGTGCCCGTAGCTCCCACCGGCCATACGAATCTGCAGGACAGCCCCAGGTTCTACCGGCGCGTACTCGATCATCTACCGACACCGGTGATCGTCATCGATCAGGGCGGCCAGATCACCTACGCGAACGAGGCGATGGTCGAACTCACCGGTTGGACCTTCGACGAGGCGCTCGGGGGCAGCCTGTTCCAATACCTCCACCCCGACGACGCGACCTGGGTGATCGAGGCATTCGCCAATCTGATCAGCACCGCCGAAGCAGACGAACAACTCGGCGCCTCCGAGTGGGCGTCGTTGCGATTGCGGGTGCTGGCCAAGGACGGCACGGTGATTCCGATCGAGGCGACCGGCGGCGCGGGACTCACCGATCCTGACGTGCAGGGCTTCATGTATTCCGTGCGGCCGGCACGTATCGAGGAGTTACTCGACGCCGTGTTCTCAGGAGTTGCGGCAGGCGACTCGATCGAGACGTTGATGCAGCATGTCGTCGACATCATGACGTTGCCACCGCACGGCATCGAAGCGGCCGTGTTCGAACAGCTGTCCGACGGCTCCGACCGCCTGATCGCCGCCAGCCATCCGGCGTTCGAGGGTCTGCCGATGAGCTGCACCGACTTCGTGCCCTGGGCAGGTCTGCACACTGCACCGGCTCGCATCGCGGTCGACGCCCTGCCCCATCCTTCACGCGAGCAGCTCGCTGCCGCCGGCTTCCACGACTGCTTCTACGCCGGCGCCCATGCGCCGGACGTTTCGACGACGCTGCGCCTCATCGCATGCAAGCGCGAGCGCCAAGAACCCCCGATGGGGGCACTGCAGCGTGTCGAGCGGGCCCGCGAGCTGATGTCGGTCGTGCTGCTCAAGGCTCACAACGACAGGCTGCTCGAGCATGCCGCCACGTTGGACGATCTGACCGGTCTACCCAATCGGTTGGGACTCACTCGCTGCCTCAGGCAGGTCGAGTCACTGGCCGGGGATTGCGTGATGTTGTTCGTCGACCTCGACAACTTCAAGCTGGTCAACGACCTGCATGGGCATCTCGTCGGCGACCGTGTGCTCGCCACCGTCGCCGACCGGCTGCGCCGCGCCGTTCGCGCCGGCGACGTCGTCACCCGTCTCCACGGCGACGAGTTCGCACTCGTGTTGAACGGCGAAACGGGTGGCCTGACGCCCTCGACCGTCAGGAGGATCGCTGACCGGGTCGTGAAGATGCTCGGTGAGCCGGTGCGCATCGACGGGTTGGCGCTGACGGTCTCTGCCAGCGTCGGGGTCGCCCATCTCGATGCAGATCGCGACGTGGACCGCCTGATGAGTCGCGCGGACGAGGCGATGTACGCCGCCAAGCGTGCCGGTGGAGACCGCCACCAAATCGCCAAGATCCACGCTGCTTGAACCGCCGACGTCCCCGAGACCGGGCTGATGTCGTCGCCCGCGGATGCGGTCGGCAAGACTGGCGGCATGGCTGACGAACCAATCCACGGGTGCATCGAGCGCTGGCATCAACATCTTCGGGGCCAGCTGCCGGGAGGCCTCGACACGGTGCTGCACGAGGAATGCATCTTCCTCTCCCCCATCGTGTTCACGCCCCAGCGCGGTCGTGAGATCACCAAGCTCTACCTGCGCGCCGCTGGCGGCACGCTGGCCGACGCGGATCCGAATGGATCAGGCGCCTCGATCGACACGAGCGGTGACGGCGGCGGAAAGTTCAGATACACCAAGGAGATCTGCCAGGGCCACCACGCGATGCTCGAGTTCGAGACCGAAGTGGAGGGTAAGTACGCCAACGGCGTCGACATCATCACCTGCGACGACGACGGAAAGATCGTCGAGTTCAAGGTGATGATGCGCCCGCTGCAAGCCATCAATGCGGTTCACGCCCAGATGAAGGCGATGCTCGAGCGCCTCTCGAGCTGAGTCCGACTCACTCCAGACGCCTCAGCGGTTCGAGGACCACGACATAGTCGGCCAACCTCGCCGCTACTTCGATCGCGGCATCCACGTCTTCTACGTCGGGCGGCGTCCAGATCTCCGACACCCGACGCCACGTCTCCGAGCCCAGGAACGGCCCGGCCACCGGTTCGGCGCCGAGCTCCGCCCGCCAGCTGGCCTCGTGGGCGATGAGCCGCGCCACGACCCGATCGTTGGCGGATGCCTTCGGGTACTCGGCATGGAACCCGAGTTCGAGCACGGGCTCGCCGCCGACCCGGACCAGTTGGGCCTCGTAGTGCTCGCGGACTGCGTCGTCGTACCAGACCTTCAGACCTCGTGCGTGCGCGAACGAGTGGAGGTCACCAGCGACGTCTGCGACGAACCCCTCGAACACATCGAGCACCTGATGGAAGAACGAGCGCTCCACGAACCGGGACGATAGGGCGTCCGGTGCGGTTGGCTACCGTCGGTGCGAGGAACGCTGTCGATCAGGGACGAGCACCTGCTGGAACAACGAGCGCTCCACGAGCCATCGGGGCAACGTACTCGGGCTCGATCGACGGCGTCCGGCGACGAGTGTGTTCAGCGCGCGCCGTCGATGATGCCGGTCAACCCGGTCGGCTCGTGCGGACCGATGATCAGCTGCTCGACGATGCCGACACCGCGACGATCCCCCCACCGGGCGTGGGCGAGCGCCTGCACATGGAGCATCAGCGGATCGAGGGGGTCGACGTCGGCGAGCACCAGGTGGTCGCGTGTCGACTCGTCGGGGCCAACCCAGCAGCCGTGCCCCCAGACAGGGTGGCGGTAACCGATTCCACTCATCTGAAACGTCAGCATCGGTTCGTACGACACTTCGACGTCGGCTCCTCCCCACACGCCGAGACGGGTCGTGATGCGCTCGACCCACCTGGTGCCCGATCTCCATGTGACATCGAAGTCGGCGCCGTCCCCACGCTGCACGCGACCCGGGTCGAGCGTCGGTTCACCGTCGCCGATCCGTGGCACGACCGCCCCGCTCTGGTGCCACGCCCTGCCGTCGGCTTCGTGGTTGATCGCGATATGTGTGCAGACGTCGTCGAACACGGTGGGTGCCCACAACCAGAAGAACTGGGGTGCCGAGCGAGGGCCTGCCTGCTGCTCGCCCACCGGCCGCATGCCCCACGACCGATCACGGGTACCGACCACCGGCACGGTGGCATCGAGGGTGATCCGTTCGCCGTCGAGGTCGATCCAACCTTCCCACCGCCCGAACTGCGTGAGTCGGGTGTAATCGAAGATGGTGCGTTGGCCGACGGTGTGCACGAATCGTGGCTCCTCGATCACCGGAGCGATCGCCGTCATCGTCAGGTCTGCCGACAGACCGTAGCGATCGTCGACGGTGATGCGGTGGCGTCGCATCGGATCGACCACGTCCACCCGTAGCGGCCCGACCGACGTGTCGGTCCGGTCGTCTGGACACAAGCGAGACGCCCGCACATTGTGCTGCACCCCCTCGCGAACCAAGCTGAACGCGCCGTCCATGACCCGCCGATTCGGGTAGACGCCGAGTGCGAAGGCAAAGAACACCGAACCATCTGCGCTGTACCCGTTGAAGAAGAAGCGGTCGTACACGTTCGGCGACTCGGAGGCCGGGTGACTGATCGGTTCGGGCGTCTGGTGCAACGGATAGTCGTCGAACGGGTGCAACATGATGATTTCCTCCGGGTCAGAGTCGGTCGAGCAGGCCGACGTGGCGGATCTGGGCCGCGTGCCGTTCAGCCATGACTGCGAACATCTCGTCGCCCCGCTCGGTGCGTTCGACGATCTGCGACGCGAGCAGCGCCATCAGGTACCCGCCGGCGCTGCCGAGCACGTAACCCTCCCAGGCGGCGGCATCGTCGAGTTCGATGCCTGCCTCACGCATGCCTGCGGCGTAGCGCTCGACCAGCCCCCGTTCGTGGAGGGCGCGTTCGGTGGGCAACAAACCGGCGCCACAGAAGTAGGCGATGTCGGCGGGTCCGATGCCGATCGAGACCGTCTGCCAGTCCACGATCGTGACCGCCGGAGAGTCCGGCGGCGCACCGAACAAGATGTTGTCGAGCCGGTAGTCGGCGTGTATCACGCAATAGCCCTGATGCCGATCGGCCCACGCTGCGGTGGCGTCGAAGATCTGCGGATAGTGCCCGACGAGCACGTCGGCGAGCGCGACGTCCTCGCTGCTCAGCCGTCCGTCATAGCGGGCGACGAATCCGGGAGCGCACAGTGAGTACATCGCCCCGAGCGTGTTCGCTCGTTCGGCATCCGGTTGATGGAGCCAGTCGAACCCGGCGAACTCTCCGACCCGTCCCCATGTCGGCGCGTGCAGGCCGATCGCCTGGTCGATCACCAGTTGCGCCTCGGCGAGCCCGCACCCTGCGAGCTGGTCCCCCTGCTCGGCCGGCCGGATGTCCTCCATGATCACCACGAAGTCGTGCGTGGCGGGTTCCCACCCGACATGGTGCACATGGGGTGTGCGGATACCCACCTGCTGTTGGAGATCCCGGTAGAAGCCGATCTCGCGGACATAGGTGTCGACGGCGACCGCTGTCGATCGGCTGATCTCGCTCTGCGACGGGAACTTGCCGACCACGGTCTCCGGCACGGACTCGTCCGTATCTGCCCAGACCAGCTGGAATCGGACATTGTCGCCCACCTGCCCGGTGCCGATCGATCTCGCCGAGCAGGACGTGACACGATTCGACACACCGACGCCGGCGCCGTGCAACACGACGGTCAGCCACTCGGCGTCGACATCCGCAGCGGATCGGATCGGATCGAACTCTGTCCCCACGATGCGAGCCTGTCACATCGTCGGGCGAACAGTCCGACCCGATCGGTCGCCGGGTACCGGGCCGTTCGAGCCGAGCGCCGCCCCGAACACCTCGCGAGACCGGCGCACCGGATCTGCCGGCATGCGTCAGTGCGGTCCGACGAGAATCTTCGCGTGCTCGTCGGGGTTGCCGAGATCAGCAAAGACCTGCGGCACACCGTCGATGGCGACGGTGCCGGTGATCATCGGTGTCAGGTCCCATGCCCCGCGGCGATCGCCCGGTGGGTCTCTGCGAACTCCTCGGGCGTGTAGCCGAACGCGAACTGGATCGACAGTTCGCGGGTGATGCCCACCATCGGCAACAGGTGGTCCTGCGGACGGTTGCACCGGCTGCGGCTCCCGCGGGATCCGAGCGACCGCCCTCCGATCCCCGACATCATCGCAGGGGTGGCCTCGGCCGCCGGCAGATCATCTGAATGATCGACAGAACTCCTCCTGCGCTACTTCAGGCGAGTTCGATTTCTGTCAAGTGATGCGCCGGGTACTTGCAATTCAGGTCACGCTACGCAACACTGAGGACGTTCCGAGCACTGTGTGTGGTCAGAACGCGGTGACCAGCCCGCTATTCCGCACGTTATCGACGCTTCACGATCTGGCATGGTGCCCGTTCGACCTGGGACAACGACGATCGAGCGGATAGCGGTGGTCACCCCCCTCCTGCAGCTGTGCGCCCGAGGTCTCGATACGGCGCCCGGTGACGCTACGGTCGACGCAATGCAGGTCGAGACCCATCTCCCACTCGGCAAGGTCGATCCGGGTATCCGCGAGACCGAGAAGCCCGTCGACATGACTCGCGTCCATCACGACGCCGCCCTCGTCGAACGACTCGGGCTCGACGGGCTCGTGCTGACCGAGACCAAGGAAGACCCGTTCGTGGTGATGGCTATGGCCGCGACCACGACGCAACGGATCGATCTCACCACAGCAGTCGCCATCGCCTTCCCACGCTCGCCCACCGTCACCGCCATGACTGCGTGGACGCTCCAGCGAGCCAGCCAGGGACGATTCAAACTCGGCTTGGGGACCCAGGTCAAGGGCCACATCGAACGACGGTACGGCATGGAGTGGAGCGCCCCGGGCCCCTGGCTCGAGGACTACATCGGAGCCGTCAAGGCGGTGTGGACGTGCTGGCAAGAACGCACCCCGCTCGACTTCCACAGTGATCATTACGACCTCACGTTGATGAATCCCCTGTTCGATCCGGGGCCGATCGACCATCCCTTCCCTCCGATCCACCTCGCCTCGGTCAATGCACACATGGCTCGCCTGGCCGGTCGGCACGCCGAGGCGGTCCGCCCACACCCGATCTGTACCCGCCGGTACATCGGCGAGATCCTGAAGCCAGCGGTCGCCAGAGGGGCGGCCGAGGCCGACCGTGATGCCGCTGCGATCGGGATGGTCGCCTCCCCGCTGATCGTCACGGCTCGCACCGAGGCCGAACTCGCCCAGAAGGTCAGCGCCGTGCGGTCTCGCATCTCGTTCTATGCGTCGACCCGCACGTACCGACCGGTGTTCGACCTGCACGACTGGGGTGACATCGGAGAACACCTGTCGCTGTTGTCGCGCCAGCAACGCTGGGACGAGATGGAAACGCACGTCACCGAGGAGATGGTGCACGAAATCGCCGTCGTCGCGCCGTACGACACGCTCGCCGACGCGATCGCAACCCGCTACGAAGGCCTCTGCGATCGCGTCGAGTTCTCGATCCCGGTCGAGAACCCCGACGACGAAGCGCTACTTGCCGAGATGGTCCGCGAGATCCAGCTTCGCTGACCGGTGCTCAACGCGCGAGCGAGCCGAGGGCCGACCCCATCAGGTCGACGAAGTTGTCGTGGTAGAACGCATGACGAGCGGCGTCACCGGTGCGCTGCATCGACCGCTCGAACCGTTCGATCGGACGGCGGCCACCCTCGACGTGCGGGTAATCCGACGAGAACAGGGCGACCTGCGGACCTGCCTGCTCGATGATCCAGCCGACATCCTCGGTCGGATAGGGCGTGAACCTCATCTGGCGCCGCACATAGTCGCTCGGTCGCATCGAAAGACCCCTGAGTCGCTCCTCGTGGCGCGAGAACGCATCGAACGCCGACTCCATCTGCCTCATCCAGGACGGCACCCAGATCGCGCCCTGTTCGATCACGCCGATCTTCAGGTCGGGGAAGCGCTCGAAGACACCGTCGAACAACATGGTCGCCAATGTCTGAGCCGGGGGGACCGGGATCGCCATGTAGTCGACTGATCGAAAGTTCTCCTCACCACCATGGAAATCGGGGGGTACCGGCAGACCGTTGCAGAAATAGTTCGGGTCGAGCAGCTCGCCCGTGCCACCGACGTGGAACACGATCGGCACGCCGGCTTCCTGTGCCGCCGCCCAGACCGGATCGAGCCCGGCATGGCTCGGCGAGTGCCCGGGAGGGCACCCCGACGCGACGAGCAGTGCGGCAGCGCCCATGTCGAGCGCCTCCCGGGCAAGTTCCCCCGCGCGTTCGATGTCTGCCAACGGTACGTACAGCGTCGACAACAGGCGCGGGTCGACCGAACAGAACTCGGCCATTCCTCGGTTGTGGGCACGAGCAGCGCCGATCGCCAAGTCGATGTCGCCCGAATGCTCCCAGTCGCGCAAGCGCGTGTTGTGGAACGTGTTGAACACGAGCTGGCTGGCGAACCCCAACAGATCGAGTACCCGTGGCCGGTCCTCGGCCAGGAACGAACCCGTGGCGGCGAAGTTCTTGCGGAGCATGATCTCCTCGGCCTCGACGGCGACATATTCGGCCGACCGGTGACGTTCGGTCAGGCGGGCGAATGCATCGTCGAGGTCGTCCCGACGATCCAGAAGATCGCTCGACTGCTGCAACTCGTTGCCGCCCGGATACGTCAGTACCTCGAGACGGTCCCGTATCGCTGGATCCGCATAGTCCCGCAGCCAGGTCGGCGTCTCCATGATGTGGGCGTCGGCATCGTGCACGACCAACCCGGTCGAGTTGTACGTCATGTCGCGAGTATCGCGTTCATCGTCGAGCGCTCAGCACTCGGTCGGACCCGATCCCCAGTCGAAGGCTTCCAACTCGAGCACCAGCTCGAAGCCGACCGAGCGGCACAAGCGGCTCGACCCGACGTTCGTCGAGGCGCAGCGGTACAGCGGCAGATGCCCGGCAGCGATCACCTCGGCGGCCGTGGCAGCGACCACAGCTGCGCCGTGACCGTGACGACGCTCATCGGGGTGCACGAGCACACCGATGTCCATGCAATCGGGCCGGACCGGCTCGGGGCGTCCACCTGCCAAGGCGAGCAACCGCCCGGCATCGACCCAGCCGACGAGGTACGGATCGAGTGCATCGATCTCGAACTCGGCTTCATCGAGGTCCTCATCGGAGCATTCGTCCAGGAGGGTTCGAACCAACTCGACCCCCGCGGCGGATCGGCCGTCGAGGACGGTCAGCTCCGGGGACCACGGCACCGGCCGATACGAGTCGGTCAGAAGGTGCTCGAGACCGTGACCGAGCATGTTCGCTCCCGCGTCGATCGCCCACGCTCGAAACTCCTCGAAGGTCGGAGTCGTCGACCGCCGGTGCCACGCGGACAGCTCGTCCGCGAGATCGGGGTCGGTCCAGATGACTGCGAGTGCGCCCACGTGATACAGCGTGACCCGACGCTCACCCAAGCGGTCGATGGCCGGCACGACGAGCACACCATCGGACCAAAACCGGTCAGCATGGACTCCGAACGCGTCCGCCAACCCGGTGAAGTAGCGACCGCGACCCATCGGTTCAGCTGAGGAAGGATCTGCCGGCAAGTCCGGCGCGGACCAGCGTGCAGGTACCCCGCTCGGGTGCCCGGTTCTCATCCCAGTATCGAGTCGGCAGCTGCACGTCGGGCTCGTTCTGCATCGTCGCGCACGGCGCAGCCGGCGATGTGATCGTTGACGAGGCCCATCGCCTGCATGAACGCGTACATCGTCGTCGGTCCGACGAACGTCCATCCTGCCCGCTTCAGCTGTTTCGACAACGCCGTCGACGTCTCGGTGATCGCAGGTATCTCGGCCGGGGGGGCGGCCGAGAAGGAAGCGTGCGGCCAGAAGAATGCGGCGATCGAGCCGTATTGCTCGACCAGCTCGATCGCGCGGGCTGCGTTGTTGATGGTCGACCGGATCTTGCCCTGGTGCCGAACGATGCCGGCGTCGGCCAACAAGCGTCGCACGTCGCGTTCGCCGAAGCCGGCGACCGTCTGCAGGTCGAAGCCGGCGAAGGCAGCTCGGAAGTTCTCGCGTTTGCGCAGGATCGTCAGCCACGACAGGCCGGACTGGAAGCCCTCGAGGCACAGCTTTTCGAACAGACGGGTGTCGTCGGTGACTCCGAACCCCCACTCGGTGTCGTGGTAGGTGGCATAGTCGGGTGTCGAAGCACCCCACGAGCAGCGCGCAATGCCGTCGTCACCGGTCACGGGCTCCATCCGCGCCAGTGTCGCACGAAGCAGTGCTGCCTCGGACTATGGGACGACGATGCTCTGTGCTTGCTCTGCGACGGCGCTCACCTGCGCGAGCGCAGCGTTCACGAGGCGGCGAGCTTCGTCTGCGATCGGTTGCAGGTCGGCACGGCCTGACATCGTCGCCATCAGGCCCGGATCCATCGCGTCGACGGACACCCTGTCGTCGATCGCGCGAACCACGACGTTGCAGGGCAGCAATACCCCGACCAGGGGTTCGACATCGAGCGCTGCGCTCGCCAATTTCGGGTTGCACGCGCCGACGATGACGTACCGGTCCATCTCCTTGCCGACTTTCGCCAGCAGGGTCGCCTGCATATCGATCTCGGTGAGTGTGCCGAAGCCTTGCGCTGCCAGCGCCGCCTTCACGTTCGTCAGCACATCGTCGAAGGGCAGTGTGAGGATGATCGACTCCTCATAGACCATGACGCCTCCTTGTCCCGGCCTCGCCACGGGGCGCGACCGCCATGTCCATCGTGGAACGACGACGACCCAGCGGGGCAGGGCCGATGGTCACTGTCGCGATCACGCGGCGCGATGCACCTGGCGGTATGCCTCCGCCAACCGGCGGGCGACCTGACATGAGCAACCCGCGGCCGCCGCGTCGTGCGCGTCGCATCCGAGAGCCGACGGGGCAAATGCAGATCCGCCACCGCTGGGCGTCCCCAGCGGTGCCACACGGAGATCGTCGGGAACCGGGAACCAATGCCCCTGGTACACGGTGCCGACGATCGGGATGCGGTGCATGTCGGCTGGATCGACCTCGTAGGGATCACCGGCCAGCACCGTGAAGGTCGCGGCTTTGCCGGGTTCGATGCTGCCGATCTCGTTCTCCATCCGCCATGAGTAAGCGGCCTCGATCGTGACAGCCCTCAGCGCGTCGTGCACGCTGATCCGCTGCTCTGGGCCAGCGATCCGCCCTGCCGGCGTCGTTCGGTTGACGGCGCACGCGGCGAGGAACAGCGGCTGGGCAGGGGCCATCGGCAAGTCGGAGTGGAAAGACAGTGGGATGCCGGTGCGCAACACCGATGCGGAGCGAACCATCGCATCGGCGCGTTCCGGACCCAACCCGAACTCGCCGTACTTGTCGGCGAACCCCACGGGGTAATACGGATTCGCCGACACGATCGCACCGAGCCGGGCGATCCTGTCGACCTGCTCTTCGTTCGAGTTGGCGAAGTGCACGATCACGCAACGGTGATCGGTGCGCGGCGTTGCCTGCTGGCACTCCTCCATGATGTCGAGCAGCACCTGCAGGCCATGGTCTCCGTTGACATGGGTGTGGATCTGCCAGCCGGCGTCCCAGTAGGAGCGGAAGTACGAACGGAGCTGCTCGGGTTCGATGATCCACTCGCCCCGATGCAATGGGTCGGGATTGCCATCTCGATCGAGGTAGGGATCAGCCATGACCATCAGCTGCGAGATGATCGCTCCGTCGGCAAACAGCTTCACCTGCTTGCGGAACAGCGACACCTTGCCCTCTGCGGGCAATCGTTCCATCTGACTCGTCGCGTCGGCCACGACGTCGGCTGGATCCATCCCCAGCGCCGCCTGCGTGCGTCCGTCGACCATGAACGTCGACAGGATCGGCACGTCGTCGCCGCCGAGCATCGCCTGGTAGAGCTCGACCGGTTCGTTCCGCCACACGATGCCCGGCTCGTTGAACGCGGTGACTCCGTGCTGATGCAGGTAGGCGGTCATCTGGCGCAACCCACGAGAGATGCGCTCGATGCTCAGCAACTCTCCCGACACTTTGGGCAGCACCAGGTTGAAGAAGCCGATCTCCCATGCATGGCCGCGGTCGAGGTCGATCATGTCGGACACCGCTCCCCTGCCCGCCACAGACTCGGGAGTGAGCCCGAGGACGTCGATCGCAGCCGTGTTCATGTACCACTCGTGACACGATCGCTGCCAGATGCCGATCGGCCGCGTGGGATTGATCGAGTCGAGCACCTCACGATCGAGTTCGCCGTGCCACAACTCGTGGTATCCCCACGACAACAACCACTCGTCCGGGTCGGCGAGCGCAGCGTCGGCCGACCGGAGACGGGCGAGGTATTCGTCGTGCGAGTGCGCTGCAGGGAACGTCCGTCCGGGAAGCACCCAGTCCTCGGTGGCGATCACCTCGGTGGCGAGCGTCGTCGCGCCGAGCAATGGATGAAGATGCTGATCGATCAGCCCGGGAAGTAGCACGCTGTCGGCGTGAGTCGAGTCGATCTCGAAGGGTTCGCCGCCCATCGCGGTGATCACGTCATCGAGTGCGCCGACTGCGATGATCCGGCCGTCGTTCACTGCGACCGCCGTCGCCGCCGGCACGAGATCGTCCATGGTCCTGATCATCCTGGCGACGATGATCCTCGCACCGGTCGACGTCATGGCGCCTTCAGGCCTTGGTCGTGTTCGATCTCGTCGCCGGATCGCAAGTGCTCCCCACTCATTCCGAACCGAGTGATTCGCGAAGCTCGAAACGACGGATCTTGCCGGTCGACGTCTTGGGCAGAGCCTCGACGACGACGAGACGTCGGGGCCGTTTGAACGCCGCCATGTTCGCCCGACAGTGCCGGTCGATGTCGCCACGGTCGATCACGCGACCGGCCCGGGCGACCACGAAGGCGACCGTCTGTTCGAGGCCTGCGTCATCGCGGGCACCCACGACCGCTGCTTCCAGCACGTCGGGGTGTTCGACGAGAACCGACTCGACCTCGGCCGGCGAGACCCAGATGCCACCCGCCTTGATCATGTCGTTGTTGCGCCCGAGGAACGTCCAGTGCCCCTCGGCGGACCGGGTGTAGACGTCACCCGTCCGCAGCCACCCACCATCGAGAAACGCAGCGGCGGTCTGCTCGGGCCGCTGCCAGTAGCCGTCGGCGACCGAGGGACCACGGATGTGCAGATACCCAGGTGAGTCGGGATCGACGATCGCCGCTCCGGCGTCGTCGAGGAGTGCCGCCTCGTAGCCCGCCACCGGCTTGCCGCTGCTACCCGGAACCTGATCGCCAGCGGTGTTCGACATGAAGATGTGGAGCGCCTCGGTGGTTCCGATGCCGTCGAGCACGTCGTGCCCGAACCTCTCGGCGAAACGCCGTTGCAGCGCACCGGGCAACGACTCGCCGGCGGTCACCGTGGTGCGAACCGAGGCAAAGGACTCGGGGTCGGGGGAAGCGTCGAGGAGTGCCGCGACGAAACCTGGGCTGGCGAAGAACAGGGTGGGTTGCTCGTCCGCGACGAGCTGCAACATGCCGGGTGGAGTCGGTGGTAGCGGGTTGAGGATCGTCGTCGCACCGACGGCGAACGGGAACGTCAGCGAGTTGCCGAGACCGTAGGCGAAGAACAGCTTGGCGACCGACAAGAAGCGATCTTGCTCGGCCGTTCCGAGCACGGTTCGCGCGTAGGTGTCTGCTGTCGCCTGCAAGCTTCCGTGGCGGTGCATCACGCCCTTGGGCGTGCCGGTGGTACCCGAGCTGTACAGCCAGAAGGCGATCGACGCCTCGTCGGTGGATGCGACCGCCACCTCGGATCTGTCGTCGTAGGCGCTCCATGACGGACCTCCGATCACCACGGTCCCACCAGGGGTCGCCGCGCCCGACAGTCGATCAGCATGCTCGGCCGAGGCGACGAGCGCCGAGGCCTGGGCGTCGGCCACGATCGCCTCGAGATCGGGGCCGGTGAGCATCGTGGAGAGCGGAACGGGGATCGCCCCCGACCGCATCGCACCCAGGAAGAACGCCATGAAGGCGGGCTCGTCGTTGACGACCATCGCGACTCGGTCTCCGGGGCGAACGCCCCGATCCGCCAGCGCGTGCTGCGCCCGGAAGACCTCGCGCTGCACTGCGTCATAGCTGAGAGATTCGCCCTGGCACCGGATCGCGATGCGATCGCCGCGCCCGTCCTCGAGATGACGATCGATCAGCCAGCCGGCAGCGTTGTAGTAGCCCACGCAAGCATTGTCGCAGGCCGGCCCCCCGACGCCGAACGCGGTCGGCGGCGGTGGCACACTGGCGGGATGCCGTTGGATCCCGATGTCGCCGAAATGCTGTCGGGTCTGGCCGAGCTCCAGGCGCCGGCGATGTCTGCCGGGACGGTTGCACAAGCCCGGGCAAACTATGACGGAGCGCCCAAACCCACCGCTGAACCGCTCGCACGGGTCGAGAACCGCTCGATCCCCGGTCCCGCCGGCGAGATCCCCGTGCGGTTGTATGCCGACACGGACGACGCAAACCTGCCGATCGTCGTGTTCTTCCATGGCGGCGGTTGGGTGTTGTCGAGCGTCGACGGCCACGACGCGCTCGCCAGGAGGATTGCCCTTCGCTCGTCGGCGATGGTGATATCGGTCGACTATCGGCTCGCACCCGAGCACCCGTTCCCAGCTCCGCACGACGACTGCTGGGCGGCGACGGCCTGGCTCGCCGAGCACGCAACCGACTGGGGAGGCGACACGTCGCGAATCGCGGTGTGCGGCGACAGCGCCGGCGGCAATCTCGCCGCAGGTGTGGCGATCCGCGCCCGGGACGAAGGCACCCGACTGACGATGCAGGCGCTCATCTACCCCTGCATCGACGATCACCAGGACGCGTACCCCTCGATGAGCGAGAACGCGGAAGGCTTCTTCCTCACAGCCAGCGACATGACGTGGTTCTGGGACCAGTTCGTGCCCGGTGAGCACCGATTCGATCCGAGGGCCGTACCGGCGAGGTGCGAGTTGCTGACCGGTCTCGCCCCGGCATACGTGCAGACAGCCGAGTTCGATCCGCTGCGTGACGAGGCCGAACTGTACGCCCGACGTCTCGGCGAAGCGGCTGTGACGGTGACGGTCGATCGGTATCCCGGCGTCGTGCACGGATTCGTCAGCCGCTGGCATGCCATCGGGCGGGCCGAGCAGGCACACGACGACCTGGCACGAGCACTCGCGACGGCGTTCGCCGAGTCGACCGGGTGACCGGCGATCGTTTCGGCCGCCGCGAAACGTGACAGGCATCTCGAGTGGTGAACGTGTTCCGGGAAGGTCGTACGCGATGATGCCCGCCGTGCAACACACGCCCTGCGTTCCCGGCTCGTCACAGATGACCACGCCCCGACGTCAGCCACGACCCCTCCGACCGAACCGAGCGCGTCGCGGACTCTGCCTCGGCGCAGCAGCGACCGCAGTGGTGTCGTCCATGTTGTTCACCACGCCGAGCGGTGCGGCGTACGCGGCCCTGCCTGCTCCGACACCGCCGGCGGCGCGTCAGTCGTACACCCCCGTGGTGCCGGCGCGGCTCCTCGACACCCGACCGACAGAGCAGACCGTGGACGGGCTCGGCCGACCCAAGGCACCTCTGGGCGCCGCATCGAGGGTCGACGTCACCGTCCTCGGTCGGGGTGGAGTCCCCGCGACAGGCGTGTCCGCCGTCGTGCTGAACGTGACCGCCGTGAACCCGACGACGGCCTCGTTCCTCACGGTCTGGCCGACCGGAGCGACACGGCCCACAGCATCAAACCTCAACTTCGGTCCCGGCGATGTCATACCGAACCTCGTCATCGCAAAGGTCGGGGCCGGTGGTCAGGTCAGCATCTTCAACCGATTCGGCGACGTCGACGTCGTCGTCGACCTCAGCGGGTACTTCCCCGCTGCCGACGCCTATGTGCCGCTCGTCCCTGCCCGGGTGCTCGAAACCCGTGCCGGACTGGCGACGATCGATGGTCGAGGCAGGCCGGGTGCGCCGCTCGGGCCATCAGAGTCCCTGGATCTCGAGTTGCTCGGTCGCGCCGGCGTGCCCAGCACCGGGGTCTCGGCGGTCGTCCTGAACGTGACGGCGACCAATGTGACGGGCGCATCGTTTCTCACCCTGTGGCCGAGCGGTGCACCTCGCCCCATCGCATCCAATCTCAATCTCACCCCTGGAACGACCAGACCAAATCTCGTGATCGTCAAGGTCGGCAAGGCCGGTTCGGTGTCCGTGTTCAACGCAGCGGGCACGGCCGACGTCGTCGCCGATCTCGCCGGGTACTTCCCGACCGACGGCGCCTTCGTACCGCTGCAACCAGCGCGCATCCTCGAGACGCGCCCAGATCAACCCGTCACTCCCGGAGGCGTCAACATGGGCGCCCGACTCGGGGGGGACTACTCGTACTCGATCGACGTCACCGGGCTCGCCGGCATCCCCGCAAGCGGAGTGTCAGCAGTGGTCCTCAATGTCACGGCGATCCACCCTGGGTCACCGTCGTATGTCACCGTCTGGCCGTCGGGCGCCGACCGGCCCAAGGCCTCCAATCTGAATCTGGTCGGTCGAGGCGAGGTCGTACCCAATCTCGTCGTCGTCAAGGTCGGCGCCGGAGGCAACATCGACATCTACAACAGGGCCGGCACGACCGACCTAGCGGTCGATGTCGCCGGATACTTCCGGTCCGAGATCGGCAACGTCAGAGAGATCGTCACCGATCAGCGAGCGAGCTGTGCGCTGTTCGATATCGGCACCGTCTCGTGCTGGGGCGAGGCGCCTCAGGACACTCAACTGCTCTACCGACCGGCGAACGCGCGACCGTACCCGTATCAGCTCGGCCTGTTCGACGATGCGGTCGACATGGCAGTCGACTGGGCGCACTCGTGCGTGATCCGCCAGGGCGGCTCCGTGTGGTGTTGGTCGTCATCCGGTGTCATTCCACTCGCCGGGGACGGAAGCGTGGGAGACAGATGGCCCCCGGTTCGAGTACCTGGCCTGAGCAACGTGGTGGCCATCGACACCGGCTACCTCCAGACGTGCGCGCTCGTCGCCGACGGTACCGTGAGTTGCTGGGGCGCATCCTTTGTCGGGGCGCCTGCACCGACCCCCAAGAAGGTCCCTGGCCTGACTGGCGTCATCGGGCTCGAGGTGGGTTCCGAGAGCGCATGCGCCCTGGATGGCAACGGTCGTGTGTCGTGTTGGGGCAGGTTGGCGAGCACGGGGGTCCTCGGCGATGGTTCCGGACAGGACTCCATCACACCGGTACAGGTCGCCGGTCTCACCGACGCCACATCGGTGACGGTGCAAGGGCTGAGAGCCTGCGCCACCCGCCGATCCGGCCAAGCCGTCTGCTGGGGAAACAGCTTCCTCGGTGACGGCACCGTCGGTCGGTCGATGACGCCGGTGGTCGTACGCGACAGCATCTCCGGCGACCCCGTCACCGACATCGTTCAGATCGACGGCGGCGACGACTATGCCTGCGTTCTCCGCCAGGACGACCAGGTCTACTGCTGGGGGTCGTCGTCGTCTGGCCGTTGGGGGCTGGCGCCCGATCCGTGGACCGACACGACCTCGGTCAGCGTGCCGGTCGTGGGCCTTCCGCCGATCGCATCTTTCGATGCCACGAGATTCCACCTGTGTGCAGTCGCTCTCGACGGAGACGTGTACTGCTGGGGCGACAACAGTTCCGGCCAGCTGGGCGACGGAACCTTCGAGACCCGAACGTCGCCCACCCTGGTCTCCGGCGTCAGCTGAGTCGGCCGACGGCCCTGACCGAACCGTCGTTCCGACATCCGGTCACAGGTCCAACCGGCGCTCGAGACCTTTCACAGCGGCGAGCAGGGTGTCGTTGACCGGCGTCGGCACGCCGGCGCTCCTCCCGCCGCGGCACACCGCTCCGTGCATCACGTCGACCTCGGTTCGCGAACCCTTCTCGATGCTCTGCAGCATCGACGCCTTGAACCCGTACGGCAAACCCTCCCAGGCCCGACGCCACGGCACCTCTGGATCGGTCGTGGTGATCGAGATGCCCAGTGCGCGGGCGACGTCCATCGCCTCGGCGACGGTCGCCACCGCCATCGCCGACACATCCGGATGGATCGACAGCTCACCGTACGGCAAGCCGGTCAGTGCGCTCCACGCTCCCGTCGCCACGTTGACCAACAACTTCTCCCACATCATCGCGACGATGTCGGTACTGACGTCGATCGCCATGCCCGCCGACTCGAAGACGTTCGCGATGCGCTGAATCCGCTCGGTGACCGACCCGTCGAGTTCGCCGATTGCCGTGCGGCGACCGGTCACGCCGAACTCGACGACGCCTGGCGAAACGATGCGTCCACCGACGAACGTTCGCCCCGCAACGACACGTTCACCACCGACCACCTCGGCAACGATCTCCTCACATCCGACGCCGTTCTGGAGGGTCAGTACTGCAGTGCCGGGACCGATCACCGGCAACGCCGCTTCGACGGCTGCTCTCGTGTCGAACGATTTGACCAAGATGATCGCAAGGTCGACCGATTGGACGTCGCCGTAACCCGTCTCCGCCCGAACGGTGACCGACCGCCCCTGCCGTCCGTCGTGCATCACGAGCCCCTGCGCATTGATCGCGTCGACGTGCTCTCGGTTGCGGCTGACGAGGACCACGTCGTTGCCGGCGGCCGCCAAGGTGCCTCCGATCGCCGAGCCGAGCGAACCAGCACCGATCACGCACACTCGCACAGGACTACGGTATCCCGAGAGGGTCGGCCCGTTCGAGAACGGAGCCCTCGGACTTCTACTGTCAGGAACTGGGATGGACACGACGCCGACAGCGCAGCTCGCTCCGCTCGACCGGGAGCGACTGGCCGACGCGCTCGCAGACGCAGATCTTCGGGCGCTGTTGATGTGCCTGGTCCATCTCAGTGGTGACCGGCGCTGGCTCGCCGAGCCGTACCGGCCGCGTCGGGATGTGAAGCTGATCGCCGACGAACACGCCGGGCTCCCACCTGGGATCGCCGACGAAATCCGGGCCGCCGCCCTCGAATTGCTCACCGGCGACAGCGTCACGGTGGCGATCGATGATCCTGGCGACGAGCTGATGCTCGAGATGATGTGCTGGTGCATGGACGAGCCGATCGATGCGTCGTACGCGCCGATGATGCGAGAAGACCTCGGCATGGTGGATCGCGACGTGGCGTGGAAGGAAGGCACACCCGAAGCGCCACCTGACCGGTATGTCGTGATCGTGGGTGCCGGGGCGAGCGGACTGATCCTGGGCGCACGGCTGCTTCGGCTCGGCATCCCGTTCACGATCCTCGAGCGCGCGGGCGAGGTCGGCGGTACGTGGCGAGACAACATCTACCCCGGCTGTGGAGTCGACACCCCGAATCACGCCTACTCGTACTCGCTCGGTCATCGCCACCCCTGGACGCGCAACTTCTCGCCGCAGCAGGAGCTGCTCGACTACTTGCGCGACTGCACCGACGAGTTCGGATTGCGCGAGCACATCAGCTTCCACACCGAGGTGACCGCGGCCGAGTGGAACGAGACGACCCAGGCATGGGACGTCGCCGTGTCCACGCCCGACGGCCCGCAGATGTTCACCGGTACGGATCTCGTCGCCGCGATCGGCCAGTTCGGCATTCCGTCCGTCCCCGACATCGACGGTATGTCGACGTTCACCGGGCCGATGTTCCACACCACCGCCTGGCCCGACGATCTCGACGTCAACGGAAAACGCGTGGCGATCATCGGAACCGGCGCCTCGGCGATGCAGATCGCTCCCACGATCGCCGAGGACGTCGAACACCTCGCCATCTTTCAGCGCAGCCCGCAGTGGGCCCGCCCGATCCCCCGGTACCACGACCTCATCAGCGAGCGATCGCAATGGCTGCTCACGAACGTGCCGTTCTATGCCCGATGGTTCCGGTTCGCGATGCTGTGGCGTTACGGCGACGGACTGCTGCCATTCCTGAAACGAGACCCCAACTGGCCCTATCCCGACAGGTCGTTGAACCGGGTCAACGAACGTCACCGCCAGGAGATGATCGATCACATCGAGGACGAACTCGGTGACCGCGCCGACCTGATCGCAGCGTGCACCCCGAGCTATCCGCCGTACGGCAAACGGATCCTGCTCGACAACGGCTGGTACCGCACGCTTCGACGCTCGAACGTGGCGTTGCTCACGCAACCGATCGAATGCATCACCGCTGATGGAGTCCGCACGGTCGATGGTGTCGACCACGCTGTCGACGCGATCGTCCTGTCGACCGGGTTCCGCATGACCGACATGGCGCGCGCGCTCCACCCGGTCGGCCGGGACGGCATGGTGCTCGACGACGTCTGGGGGCACGACGACGCCACCGCCCACCTCGGCATCACGGTGCCGGGCTTCCCGAACTTCTTCCTGATGCAAGGCCCCAGCACCGGGTTGGGACACGGCGGCAGTGCGATCTTCCAGGCCGAGAGCCAGACCCGGTACATCACCGACGCGATCGTCCGGATGATCGAAGGCGACATCAGCGCGATCGAACCGAAGCAGCGCGTCCACGACGAGTTCGTCCGCCTGGTCGACGAGCGTCATGCCGACATGATCTGGAGCCACCCCGGGATGTCGACCTACTACCGCAACTCGCACGGTCGAGTCGTGTCGGTCACCCCGTTCAGCCTGCTCGAGTACTGGCAGATGACCCACGACGTCGATCTGGCCGACTTCGTGATCACCCGCATCTGATCGCACGCGTCTGATCACCCGGGTCGGATCCCGGGCCGGACACCTATCGATCGGTCCCTCTCAGCTGCTGCTTCTGCACCTTGCCCATCGCGTTGCGGGGCAGGCTCTCGACGAGACGGATCTCGCGTGGCCGCTTGTGAACCGAGAGCAGGGCAGCGACGTGATCGATCAGTTCCTGCGGCGCGACGCGATCGCCGACGACGAACGCGACGATCCGCTCGCCGAGGTCATCGTCCGGTACCCCGATCACCGCCACTTCCTCGACCGACGGGTGAGACAAGAGCGCCGTTTCGACCTCGCCGGCACCCACCTTGTAACCGCCCGACTTGATGATGTCGATCGAGGCCCGCCCGACGATGCGATGGAAGCCATCGGGCCCGATCGTCACGGCGTCACCGGTCACGAACCAGCCGTCGTCGGTCATCGACTCGGCCGTCTTGTCGGGCAGATTGAGATAACCGTCGAACATCGTGGCGCCCCGCACTTCGAGCCCACCGATGGTCTCCCCGTCGTGTCGCAACAGATCACCGGCATCGGATCTCAGACGCGTCTCGACGCCGGCGATCGGAACACCCACGTGGCCGGGCCGACGCTCACCGTCGTGACGGGTCGACAACGTGATGAGTGTCTCGGTCATGCCGTACCGCTCGACCGGCGCCTGACCGGTCAACTCGCGGATCCGATCGAACACGGGCACCGGCAGGGCGGCGCTGCCCGAAACGAGTAGGCGTGCCGACGAGAGCGCCCTCGCCTGTTCAGGAGCCGCGACCAGCCGACTCCAGACGGTGGGCACGCCGAAGTACAAGGTGCCGCCCGCCGCTGCGTACCGATCGGGCGTGGGTCTGCCCGTGTGCACCAGCTTCGAACCGACGCGGAGCGCTCCGAGCACCCCGAGGATCAGACCGTGCACGTGGAACAAGGGCAGGCCGTGCACCAGCGTGTCGTCCGGTGTCCAACCCCAGGCGTCCGCGAGGCCATCGAGCCCGGCGGCCACAGCACGCCGCGGGATGACAGCGCCCTTCGGAAGCCCGGTGGTGCCTGAGGTGTACATGATCAGGGCGGGGTCGCTGTCGCCGACGTCGGACCCGCCCGTCGGTGACCCCGCCCGTGCGGGAACGAGAACACGCTCGAGTTCGACCTCCGGCCAGTCGGGATCACCGATCACCATGTCCGCCCCCGAGTCGCGGAGAATGTGCTCGCGCTCCATCGGGCCGGCATCGGCGGGCACCGGCACGACCGGAACCCCCCAGCGCAGCCCGGCCACCACGGCGACGACCGTCTCGATCGACGCCGCACCGCACACGGCGATGGCCGCAGCACCGCCAACGCATGCGCCGACTGCGTCGGCCTTTCCCGCCAACTCGGACCACGACAAGGTCTCGCCGGCGACCGACACCGCGCCGGAGGGATCGCCGTGAACGCCGTGGAGCGCAGGGAGCAGAGTCATCTCCCCATCGTCGCAGGTCGACGGTCGGATTCTGATAGACCACAGTCGATGTCGTCCGGTGCGCCAACGATCACCGCTCTCGATTGCGGCTGGCTGAGAACTCAGCAACGCACGCTCTCGCAAGGCGGATCGACCGACGAGTTCAGCCTGCCGGTCCCGGCCTGGCTGGTACGACACCCGAACGGAACCGTGGTGTTCGATGTCGGGCTGCATCCCGACCTGGCCGACGGACCCGAATCTCTCGGGCGGATGTCGAAGCTGTTCACGCCCGAACTCGACCATGGCGGCACCGTCGGTCATCGGCTCGCGCATCACGACGTCGACCCTCTGGGCAAGCTCACGGTGGTGCTGTCGCACTGTCACTTCGATCACTCCGGCGGACTCTGTGAGCTCCCGAACGCTCGCGTGATCGTTCAAAGCGGCGAGTGGAACGCGATGCTCGCCGCCGGCGGCTACGAACGCTCGTTGTGCGACCTCGGGCACGACGTGATCGCGATCGACGGCCCACACGACCTGTTCGACGACGGCACGGTGACCTGCGTGCCGACGCCCGGGCACACCTGCGGTCACCAGTCGCTGCGGGTCCTCACCGCCGGAGGGCCGGTGATCTTGGCCGCCGACGCCTGCTACTTCGGGCACACGCTCGACGATGATGTTCTGCCGCCGTTCGGTTTCGACTTCGACCAGCAGCGCGCCTCACTCGACATGCTGCGACGCGAGCGGTCGAGCGGCACCGCCATCGTCCCCGGGCACGATGCCGACATCTTCCGGCGCTTGATCACGTCCACGTTCTGACCCGTCGACCGTCCCCTCACTCGATGGGTTCACGCGTCGTCGGTGTCATACTTCGTACATGGCTGCTGACTCCGACGCGCTGCAAGCACGATTCGATCGACTGATCGATGCCGACGAGCGGATCGAGCCACGTGACTGGATGCCCGACGAGTACCGCAAGACGCTCGTCAGGCAGATCGCCCAGCACGCTCACTCCGAGATCATCGGCATGCAACCAGAAGGCAACTGGCTGACGCGTGCCCCATCCTTGCGTCGCAAGGCAATCCTCACCGCCAAGGTGCAAGACGAAGCCGGGCACGGTCTCTATCTGTACGGCGCTGCCGAGACGCTCGGCACGCCACGTGAGGAGTTGCTCGACCGCCTGCACACCGGACGTCAGAAATACTCCTCGATCTTCAACTATCCCACCCTCACCTGGGCCGACGTGGGCGCCATCGGCTGGCTGGTCGACGGCGCGGCGATCATGAACCAGGTACCGCTGTGCCGCTGCTCGTTCGGGCCGTACGCCAGGGCCATGATCCGCATCTGCAAGGAAGAGAGCTTTCACCAGCGACAGGGCTTCCAGATCATGCTCACGCTCGCCAAGGGCACCCCAGAGCAGAAGACACTCGCCCAGGACGCGCTCGACCGTTGGTGGTGGCCGTCGATCATGATGTTCGGCCCGCCCGACGCCGAGTCGGTGCACGGCGATCAGAACATGCGCTGGGGCATCAAGCGGTTCGGCAACGACGAACTCCGCCAGAAGTTCATCGACGCGACCGTCCCGCAGGCCGACCTGCTCGGCCTCGTGATTCCCGACCCCGATATGTACCTCGATGAGGAATCGGGCCACTATGTGCACGGCACGATCGACTGGGATCACTTCTGGGACGTCGTCAAGGGCGACGGACCGTGCAACCGCGAGCGGCTGGCGACCCGCGTCGGCGCCCATGACGACGGCACCTGGGTGCGCGAGGCGGCCACGGCCTACGCGGACAAGCAGGCGCAGCGCGCCGCCGAGGCGGCGGCATGAGCAGCAAGGCCGATTGGCCACTCTGGGAGGTGTTCGTTCGCGCCAAGCGCGGTGTCAGCCATGTCCATGCCGGCACGGTGCACGCACCCGACGCCGAACTCGCCCTGCAGAATGCAAGGGATCTGTTCACACGACGGTCGGAAGGCATCAGCTTGTGGGTCGTGAAGTCGAACGACATCACCGCCTCCGACCCCGACGATCGGGACGCCCTGTTCGATCCCGCCGACGACAAGACTTTCCGCCACCCGACCGACTTCGAGCTGCCCGACGAAGTCGCCAACATGTGATGCCGCCCCTGCTCACCTACACCCTGCGTCAAGGTGATCGGGCGCTGGTCCTCGCCCAACGCCTGCTCGAGACGATCACACATGCGCCCGAGATCGAAGAGGACATGGCGCTGTCGAACCTCGCGCTCGACCTGATCGGCCAGGCCAGGGCGCTGTACACGTATGCGGGCGAGATCGACGAACCGTTCGAAGGACCCGACGGGACGACCAACCATGACGAGGACCACTACGCCTATTGGCGCGAACAGCACGAGTTCTGCAATCCCCTTCTCGTCGAGCAACCGGGCGAGGGCTTCGCCCAGGTCATCGCCCGGCAGTTCCTCCACGACGCGTACGCGCTGCCGTATTGGCAGGCGATGACGAGTTCGACCGATACGACGCTGGCGGCGCTGGCGGCCAAGTCGGTGAAGGAGACGGCATATCACCTGCGCCATGGGCGCAGCTGGGTAGTACGGCTCGGAGACGGCACAAGCGAGAGCCACGACCGGATGCAGTCTGCCGTCGACCACCTCTGGCGCTTCACCGGCGAGCTGTTCGAGCACGACGAGGTCGAGGATCAACTGATCGTCGTCGGTATTGCTGCAGATCCCACCGAGATCCAGGCAACCTGGTTGGCGACGGTGACCGACACGCTGCACGAGGCCACGCTCGCGCTCCCCGACGACGGTGTGATGCAGACCGGCGGGCGCTCCGGTCGCCACACCGAATCATTCTCACGCCTGATCGGCGAGCTGCAGGTGCTCGCGCGCGCTCATCCCGGGGCCTCGTGGTGATGGCCGTCGCGGAGTCGCTCGACGAACTCGTCCGCGACATCGAGGACCCTGAACTACCCCACGTCACGATCGGCGATCTCGGCATCGTCCGCTCGGTCACGATCGAAGCGGGTACCGCGACCGTGCTGCTGACCCCGACCTACACCGGCTGCCCGGCGACCGAACAGATCCGCGACGATGTCGAAGTCGCGGTACGGTCCGCCGGCTTCGAACCCGACGTACGCCTCGTCATGAGCCCGGCCTGGACCACCGATTGGATCACCGAACGAGGTCACGAACGGTTGCGTTCGGCGGGCATCGCGCCCCCGCCACCGGCGAGCGAACCAGGGGTCACATTCGTCGACCCACCGGTCGCATGCCCCCGCTGCAACTCGCGTCGAACACGTCTGATCTCACACTTCGGGGGGACTGCCTGCAAGGCGACCTACGTGTGCAACGCGTGTTCCGAACCATTCGAATTCTTCAAGGCGCTGTGATGACCTCCTCATCCGACGGATTCACCACGCTCGTCGTCTCGGCGGTCGAACGCGACACCGACGACAGCGTGATCGTCTCGTTCGACGACGATCTCCCGTTCGCCCACGGTCAACACCTCACGGTACGTCGCGAGTTCGACGGTATCGAGGTGCGCCGCAGCTACTCGATCTGCTCTGCGGCTCCCGACGGCCGCCTGCGCGTCGCCATCAAGCACGTCGACGGTGGCGTGTTCTCGACCTGGGCAACCGAACAGCTCCGACCGGGCGACCTGCTCGACGTCCTACCGCCGGCCGGTCACTTCACCCACTCCCTCGAAACGAGCAGCACTCGCACCTACACGCTGCTGGCCGCGGGCAGTGGTATCACCCCGATCTTCTCGATCGCGGCGACGGTCCTCGCCGTCGAACCTCGTGCCCTGGTGTCGTTGTACTACCTGAACCGCACGTCCCAATCGACCATGCTGCTCGATGAGCTGCAAGATCTCCGCGACCGCCACCTCGGTCGTTTGAGCATCGCCTATGCGTTCACTCGGGAGGAGTCCGGCGGGGCCTTGCTCTCGGGCCGACCCGACCGCACACAGCTCGACCGGCTGATCGAGGCCGGTTTCCTGCCCGCCGACTCGGACCATGCATTCCTGTGTGGACCACTCGAGCTGATTGCCGACGCCGAGCGTGCCCTCGTGGCAGCGGGGCTGCCCGCAGCAGCAGTGCATCGCGAGATCTTCACCACGAACCAGCCGGGCCGCGTGAGCCTGGCACCGCAAGCGGTCACCGAGACATCGGTCACCGTTGCCACCGGCCGAGCAACCTTGCACGGGCGGGTCACCCAGTTCGACCTGTATGAGGGTGACAGCGTGCTCGACGCGGTGCAGCGCGTGCGTCCCGACGCGCCGTTCTCGTGTCGCAGCGGCGTGTGTTCGACGTGCCAGGCGGTGATGCGCGACGGCGGGGTCGAGATGGCGGTCAACTACGGACTCAGCGACGACGAGGTCGCGCGCGGCTACGTGCTGACGTGCCAGTCGCATCCGACGACGCCCACCATCGACGTCGACTACGACGCCTGACCGCCCCGTTCGACCGGGTTACGAACCGACGCAAAGTCGACTCACGAACACCGGTGGTCGCCAGACGGCTTTGCGTCGATTCACGAACCGGGATTGAGCGTGCTCACCGACGAGGCCACTCGCCTGACCAGCGCTGCTCACCTCTGACGAGTAGCGAACGTGGACACGTCAGGTGTCGTAGACCAGGCAGAACTCGTTGCCCTCGGGGTCGGCCATGACGATCCACGATGTTCCGACCTCGACGATCAAGCCGGTCAGGCGACGGGCGCCGAGAGCTTCCAGTCGCTCGGCCTCGTGTTCGATCTCGTCACCGACGATGATGTCGATGTGCAGCCGGTTCTTCGTGCCCGTTCGGGGATCGTCGACCTGCTGGAACACCAGCTTCGGCCCGATCGAGCCCTGACTCGGCGCCGCAGAACGGTACGCACCGGCGCTGCCATACGGCTCGTAGCGCATCGCTGCCACCCAGAAATCGCGCAGTCGGTCGGGATCAGCAGCGTCGATGACGATCGCCAGGTTGCGGGACGGCTCGCTCATGGCACGACGGTAGTCAGGCCACCGACACCGTGAGCTGCTCGAGGCCGTGCAGAGCGTTGTTGCAGCGCCATGACCGGTCGACCGCGTCGAACCGCTCGACTCGATCGGCCAACGCGTCCAACACCGCCTTCATCTCCTCCTGAGCGAGCCCCGCCCCGACGCAACGGTGCACGCCACGACCGAAACTGAGGTGGTCGGTGGGATTGCGTGTGATGTCGAAGCGATCGGGTTCGACGAATCGCCGTTCGTCGCGGTTGGCCGAGCCGAACAACACCGCGACTCGAGCACCCTCGGGCAACACCTCGGCGGCCAGCCTGACCTCGCGTGTGACGCTTCGGGTGAAGCGCTGCACCGGTGGCTGGATCCGCAATACCTCGTTGACGGCACTCGTCATCAACGAACGATCCGAACGCAACATCGCCCACTGGTCGGGATGGTCCGCGAACAACGACACCGCCGCGGAGATCGCGTTGACGGTGGTGTCCATGCCGGCCCACACGTACGCGAGCACCAGTCCGGGGCAGGCATCGGGTTCGACCACACCGTCCACTGCGGCCTCGTAGATCTCAGCACCCCAACGCCCGGGGGTCAGCCGCTCGGGCGTGGCGAAGTAGGTGGCGTAGTCGTACAACTCGCGAAACCCCTCCCATGCGCCGCGACAACGATCGTTGTCGGGTCCGAACGTGTCGAAGGCCGCCGAGGCACGGTGGATCAGGTGTTCACGACCCTCGATCGGCAGGCCGCACAGATCGGACACGACCTGCACGCTGTACGGGTGTGCGAGGTCGGCCACGGCGTCGAACGAGCCACGGTCGACCAGCATCGTGACGAGTCGAACGGCCTCGTCTGCCAGGAACTCGTGATGGCGCGCGACCTCACGCGGCACGAGCTGCGTATTCAGCACGCGGCGACGCGTGTCGTGCAGCGGCGGGTCGGTGGTGAGGATGCCACGCCCGGCCATGCCGTTGGCGCGATCGTTGAGGCCCACCCCTTGGGCCGAGCTGAACGTTTCCCAGTCCTGGAGCACGCGGCGCACCTCGTCGTAGCGAGGAACGATGTACGCATCCCATCGAGGCGAATACAGCACGGCTCCCAGTTCGCGGAGTCGGGCGTACGTGGGATAGGGGTCCGCGAGCACGTCGTCCGACCACAGATCGATGTCGAGTTCCGGAATCCCCATGCGTGAGACCGTATCGCTAACGGTCAGACCGCCCTGAGGCGTGGGCCATACTGGTCGCCATGAACACGGGCTCGATGGAGATCAGCAAGCACCCGATTCACCTCGGGCTCGGAGCGACCGCGGAGACCGAACCATTGTTCACCGGCGAGATGAGCTGGTACGGCGACTATGTCGCTCGCCACTCGTCCGACGGCGTCGACGCCCGTTTGGTGACCATGCACACGTTCACCGAGTCGTGGGACGTCTGGGAGATGCATCCGTCGGGCAGCGAGGTCGTGCTGTGTACGACGGGCGAGATCACGTTGCACCAGGAAAAGGTCGACGGCACCAACGTGACGGTCACTATCCCGGCCGGCGAATACATCGTCAACGAGCCCGGCACCTGGCACACGGCAGACGTGCATGCCCCGGTGACGGCGCTGTTCATCACGGCCGGTCTCGGCACCGAACACCGCCCCCGCTGATCAGGCCGACCGCGACCGCGTCCGCGGGCCTCGAATCGACGCAAAGCCCGTCCAGAACCACCGTCGGACACCAATCGACTTTGCGTCGCTGCAGCACCGGACTGGGCCCCCAGGCAAGGTCGGGTCTCGAACCGACGCAAAGCCCGCCCAGAACCACCGTCGGTCCCGAATCGACTTTGCGTCGGTTCAACACCCGACGGGAGCATCGGCCGGGCGGCGACGTCACATTCGCCGGATCGCCTGATACCGATCGAGGGCTTCCTGCCGCTCGATCTTGTGGTCGACCATCGGCTTCGGGTACCCGGCCGTGTCGAGCTCGGGGATCCAGCGGTGCACGTATTCCCCCTCGGGATCCCAACGCTGCTGTTGGGCGGTCGGATTGAACACCCGGAAGTACGGAGCGGCATCCGTACCCGTCCCTGCCGCCCACTGCCAACCCTGGTTGTTCGAAGCGACATCGCCGTCGAGCAGATGTTGCAGGAAGAAACGGGCTCCCCACTGCCAGGGAAGATGCAGATCCTTCACGAGGAAACTGGCCACGATCATCCGTACCCGGTTGTGCATCCAGCCGGTGGCGACCAGTTGTCGCATCCCGGCGTCGACGATCGGGAAACCCGTCGTTCCGGCGCACCACCGGCGGAACTTCTCCTCGGCGTGCCTGCCCGTGTCGAGATGGATGAAGTCGAACTTGGTGTTCAGGTTCTCCCAGGCCGACCTGGGGTGCCGGAACAACACGTCGGCGTAGAAGTCGCGCCAAGCCAACTCTGACTGGAAGACGGCATGATCCTCTACTCGAGGGTCAGACTCGGCCAACAACTGGCGCGGATGTATCAACCCGTACTTGAGGTCGGGCGACAACCTGCTCGTGCCCGGGACTGCCGGAAGATCGCGCCGGCCTGCATACTCGTCGAGGGCGTGATCCCGGAACTGTCGCCAGCGAGCGGTGACATCGGCTTCGGCGGACGACGGGACGTCGACGTCGGTGTCCGGCCGCACCGGCAGGCCATCCGAGACCGCCGAGATCCAGTTCGGCGACGCCGGTGCGTCGATCGGAGCGCGCCACCCGTGGGCGCGCCATCGACGCGAGAACGGAGTGAAGACGGCATACGGCTGGCCGTCGTCCTTGGTCACGACACCCGGGTCGACCGCGTAGGGCGAGCCGACGCCGCGCAGCGTGCGCCCCGCACCACGAAGCAGATCTGCCACCTGCTCGTCACGCCGTCGGCCGTACGGACCGAAATCCTTCGACACGAACACGGTCGTGGCCCCGACCTCCTCGGCGATCGCGGGCACCTCATCCGCCGGATCGCCATGACGTACGACGAGAGCACCGCCAGTGGCGGTGTGGAGGGCGGCAAGGCAATCGTGCAGGAGCGCCCTCCTGGGGGCGCCGGCCCGAGCGAATGCCGGATCGAACACGTACAAGGGCAGCACCTCGCCCTCCGCGCACGCGGCGGCCAAGGCCGGATGGTCGACGAGGCGCAGGTCGCGCCGAAACCACACGATCGAGCGGGATGCCACAAGCTTAGTCTCCCCCACCCCAACAGGTCTCGCCTGATCGAGCGACGATCAACGACGCAGGTCGCGTCGGCGGACGATCCGCTCGAACAACCACTCGAATTCGAGCACACCGGCGACGTATTCGTCACCTGCGGGCCGCGTGACCAGCTGCGACGACTGGATCAACCGCCACCCGTCGGCGAGCACATCGACACCTCTGGCGTGCGGGAGCTCGGGCGCGTCGGCATTCGGGTCGTTGCCGTCGTGGAACGACCAGCCGACGATGCGACTCGCCAAGCTCGAGTCCTCTGTCCAGACGAACAACAGTTCCTGGCGTTCGGTCTCTGAGTTCACGACATGCCCCCGTGCAGCGCAGCGCGCCCCTCGACGCGTGTGTTGTACCAATCGAGGTCGTACTCCGTGGTGCCGGTGAGATAGCGCCACAGACGGGCGCGAGCGATCAGCTCGAGGCGATAATCCTGCTCCCCCATCCATGCCTCTCTCGTACGCAACGTCATGCCGAGGCGCTCGAGATCGAAGGTTGCGAAGATGTGGTCGTTCGGTCGGTTCTGCACCTCGTCGAGATCGGCGTCGTCCCACAGCCGCACCTGCGGCCGGGTCGGATTGAGCCGGATCTTGTACATCACCCGCCGCTCAGTGCCGGGGTTCGCCATACCCCGGTGCCACAGCCCGTGATGGAACACGAGGATCGACCCCGCAGGGCCCTCCCACTGGCGTTCGCCCTTGAGATGGCGGTACCGGCCGACCTGGGTCTCGTGCACCCGTCGCAGATGTGTGCCGGGCACGAAGCCCGTGCCTCCCCCGCC
>JAHEDX010000064.1 GCA_024641005.1 Acidimicrobiaceae bacterium | reverse complement strand
AGTTCGAATCTCCCCATCCCGACCAACGTCTATTGCGCCTGCCGCTGGGCGGTGGCGACTCGCCGGACGCGAGGCACGACGGAATCCCTACTACCAGGGTCGTCGCGGCGTAGCTTCTGCCCATGTCATGGTCAGAGCTCCAGGCCGATCCGACGTTCGGGTTCACCGTCGTCGGCCTGATCGTCGTCTTCGGTCCGTTGATAGCGCAACGCCTCAGGCTGCCCGGGTTGTTGGGTCTGCTGATCGGCGGTGCGCTGATCGGACCGAACATGACCGACCTGCTGCCCAGCTTTCGGACGCTCGAATCGATCGGGAGCATCGGGGTGCTCTACTTGATCTTCCTGGCCGGGCTCCAACTCGACATCGAGTCGTTCGTGCAGTTCCGTCGGATCTCGGCGGGGTTCGGGCTGCTGACCGCCTTCATACCGATGGGGCTGGGCGCCGTGGTCGCCCTCGCGCTCGGGATCGACTTCACTGCTGCGCTGTTGATCGGGTCGTTCTGGGCGTCGTTCACGTTGATCGCCTACCCCACGATCACGCAGTACGGGTTGAGCCGCAACCGAGCGGTCGCTGCCACGGTTGGGGCGAGCACGATCACCGACATGATCTCCCTGATCGTGCTCGCGTTGATCGTCGGCGCAGAGACAGGAGACGCCAGCGGCATCCGCCTCGTCGTCGAGATCGGACTCGGACTCGTGGTGCTGTCGGTGTGGTGCTTCCTCGTGGTGCCGTGGGTCGCACGCTGGTTCTTCACCGGCCTCGGCCAGGAGCGTTCGCTGCGATTCATGTTCCTGCTGATCGCGCTGACCTCCGCCGGCGTCGTCTCGATCCTGGCCGGGGTCGAGCCTCTCATCGGCGCCTTCTTCGTCGGAGTCGGACTCAACCAAGTGGTCCCCAACGCCAGCCCACTGATGACGCTCACGGACTTCTATGGCAACACGATGTTCATCCCGGCGTTCCTCGTGTCGGTGGGCCTGTTGTTCGATCCCGAGGTGATGTTCGTCTGGTCCACGATCCGGCTCGCGATCGGTTTCAGCGTCGCGTTGCTCGTGGGCAAGGGGATCGCCGCATGGCTGACCGGACGCATCTTCCGCCTCCACGCCGCCGAGGTCGGGTTGATGTTCAGCGTCTCGGTTGCCCAGGCGGCGGCAACGCTGGCTGCGACCGTCATCGGACGTGACATCGATCTGTACGGCGACGACGTGGTCAACGCAGTGATGGTGGTCGTCGCGGTCAGCCTGATCATCACCTCGGTCGGCAGCAGCCGGTTCGCTCCCCAGGTCGTTCCGCCCGAGGAAGATCACCGACGAGTGGGAGAAGCCGTCCTGCTGCCGGCGATACGCGACGCCGATCGGCTCCGCAACGTCGTCGAGCTGGCGGGCCGGCTCACGGCACCGGCCGGTGGCTCGATCCAGCCGCTCGTCGTCGTCACGGCGACCGATACCGAGTCGCTCGCCCAAGCCCGGGCGCAGCAGGCGGTCGTGGATCAGGTCCTGTCCCAAGCGGGCGTCGACGCCGACACCGAACTCCGCATCGACCGCTCGGTGTCATCTGGTTTGAACAGCGCAGCGATCCAGGCGAACTCGTCACTGCTCCTGCTGACCTGGCCCGGGCCCGAGGACCTGCGCAGCCGACTCTTCGGCAACGACTTGTCCGAGATCATCGCAGCGACCTCATTGCCGATCTGCATCGCCGCGCTTCATCCAGCGACGGAGCCGTCGTCGCGGCAGCGATTGGTGCTGCTCGCCCGCCACTCCAACCTGGTGCCCGGCCAGCTACCTGGGCTTCGCCTGGCTGCTGAGATCGCCTCCAACCTCCATCGACGTGACCAGCCGCTGGTGGTCGGTCCCCTGGCGCCGACCACGATCACCGCCAACGGGCTCGAACTCCCCGAGCACGTCGAACACCGTGACGGCCCCGACGACATCGCTGCATGGGCCCTCGAGTGCACCAACCCCGGCGACTTGATCGTTTTGCCCTTCAACGACACGGCCTTCCGGGCCGGTGCGGTGTCGATCTTCGAGTCGGGCCGATCGATCCTCGCAGTCAACGGCAACCCGGAATCGCAGTCACGCCTCGGCACCACGTTGACGCTCCCGATCGGAGCTGCCACGTCACCCGCCTGACGCACCGAGCGGACATCACACGAAGCAACCGTCGGGCGTCGACTGCCCGTGACCCCGCTGCCGTGATGATGGCGTCGTCGCCCAGCCGGCGGTGTCAGGATCCGTTTGTATCGAACCTGTGCTGCCAAATCGCGACCCACCAGCCCAAGGCTTCGTACCAAGCTGCCGTCGTGCAAGACTGCGGCAGTGACGACGATCGGGCCGCTGCGCAAGGCGACACGGTCGCGAAATCGAAGACGTCGCGGGTTCGTCTCGTTCGCAGCCGTGGGGATCGCTGTCTGCAGCGCAGCAGCGCTCGCACCGTCCAGAGCCGACGCCGAAGACACCACGAACGACACCCAGGCACTGGTCGAACGCTACGCGCCGGTATTCATGGTCAAGCAGCAGGATGGGCCGTGCGACACCGACGGAGAACCGTTCGAACCGGCGCCGGTCGACATCGTGCTCGACAATCCCGAGGTGTTCCTCAGGCAGGTCGGCAACGACGATCCGGTCGCGATGCGAGCTCCCGGATCTGCCGACCTGTTCGACCTACGTGAAGGGTGGTACCTCGATTTCCCGGGTGACGCGCTCGCACCCGGCTGCATCTTCGAACAGGACTTCGACCGCTGGTTCGACGGGCAGAGCACCGTCTACGCGCATGTTGCCACCCAGACGGATCGGCCCGGCCTGCTGGCACTGCAGTACTGGTCGTTCTGGTACCACAATCCGGCGAAGAACAACCACGAGGGCGACTGGGAGTTCGTCCAACTCCTGTTCGAGGCCGACACGGTCAGCGAGGCGCTCGACGGATCGCCGATCGCGGTCGGATACGCGCAGCACACCGGCGGTGAGCGAGCATCGACCGGCGACCCCAAGCTCGAGTTCGAAGGGTCACGCCCGGTCGTCTACGCCGCCCGCGGCTCGCACGCGAGCTATTTCGGGTCGGCGTTGTTCCTCGGTCGCAGCGGTCGGGAGGGGTTCGGTTGCGACAACACCGACGGACCATCGCGGCGCATCGATCCCGCCGTGGTGGTGCTGCCGGACACCGTCACCAATCCCGACGACCCGTTGGCCTGGTTGACCTTTCAGGGACGATGGGGTCAACGGGAGCCCGGCTTCTTCAACGGGCCCACGGGACCGTATGCCAAGGACCGGTGGACCGAGCCGGTCACGTGGCAGGAGGGGCTCCGGTCATCGAGCGTGGTGATTCCCGGTGGCGATCGGTACGGCGACACGGTCATCACGGCGTTCTGCGGCTCGGTCGAGTTCGGATCGACCGTGTTGACCGCGACCGTCCGGTCGCCATCGACATTGCTCGCGGTCGTCGCGATGTTGGTCGCGATCGTCGTGCTCGCCGTGCGTAGGACGACCTGGCATCCGGTCGTCACCGAGCCCGTCGTGGCAGACCGCGCCTTCGGACAGATCATCCGGGCCGCCGGGCGGCTGTTCGCCCGTCACCCGATCGCGATGCTCGGGATCGGATTCGTCTACGTCCCGGTCGGGCTGGTGACCTCGGTGATCGAGGCCGGGGTGCTGGCCTTGCCGTTCGTCGACGACCTGCTCGGCGTCGCCGGCAAGCACAGCAGCATCTCGTTCCTGCTGACGATGCTCGTCGGCGGGATCGCCGAGGTACTCGCCCTCGTCTACGTCACCGCGGTGGTCGCGAAGTGCATGGCGCGACCGGAACTGTTGCAGCGACGACCGTGGGCGATCCTCCATCGCGACGAGCTCGTCCGGTTGATGCGCAGCACGGCTCGCGCCGCGATCGTCGTGGTCGCGCTCATACTCTCGATCGTCGGCGTGCCGTGGGGGCTCCGTCAGCTCGTCCGGTACCAGGTCGCGCCGCACGCGGTGGTGATCGAGGGCGAGACCGCACTCGGCGCGCTGCAGCGCAGCAGCGCGCTCGTGCGGACCCGGTGGTGGTGGACCGCCGGCGCCGTCCTCGCGATCGACGCCACGGTGCTGATCGCCGGGTTCGCTGCAGCCATCGGTGTGTTACTGATCGTCACGTCGCTCCCGCTGTGGGCCTTCCACCTGGTCAGCTCACTCATCTTTGTGGTGCTCGTACCGATCGGCGCGGCGGCAACGACGTACCTCTACGGAACCCTCAGAGCGCGGTCCGGCGACGATGACAAGGTCACTACCGAGCACGCGACTGCCGAGCCGAGCCGTCGGTGATCGAACCGACCGCGCAGAACTCGAATCGGACTGCTGGGTGGTCCTCCCGGAGTCTTCCGTCGGGTCAATCTCCGGTCTGGTCGCCTACGGTCTCACTCATGATCCATCAGAACACCCGACCCGCACCGGTAGACCATGAGCGCTGACCCCGCCCGCATCATCGACCCGACCTTCTGGCACCAGTCCCTCGAGGATCGGATGACCGAGTTCGCTGCCATTCGCGAGTTGGGACCGTTCCTGTCGATCGAGATCGAGAATCCACTGATCGGTGCTGCCGAGAGTTTCTACGCGCTCACCCGGTTCGACGAGGTCATCGCTGTCAGCAAGCATCCCGACGACTTCTGTTCGTCGCGCGGCGCCACCTCGATCTTCGATCTGCCGACCGAGATGCTCGAGTACTTCACCGGATTCATCAACATGGACAATCCGCGCCACGCCCACCAGCGCCGTATCGTCGCCAAGACGTTCACACCGACCGAGTTGACTGCCGTGATCGATTCGGTCGAACAGATCTGCACCGAGGTGATCGACGGATTCTGCGAGCAGGGCGAGGTCGACCTCGTCGAGGTGCTCTCGCAGCCGTTCCCGTTGATGATCATCTGCGACATGATGGGCGTGCCCCGCAGCGAACTCGGCACCGTCTTGGATGCCACGAACATCATCCTCGGCGGAGGCGACCCTGAGTTCGTGGACGAGGTCGATCCGATCGCGGCGCTGATCGGTGCCGGGATGCAGCTGACCGAACTGATGACCGAGCTCGTCGCCGAACGTCGAACCAACCCCACCGACGACCTCGTGTCGAAGCTGGTTCACAACAAGGCTCCCGAGGACATGATGCAACCCAGCGAGATCGCCTCGTTCTTCATCCTGTTGGCGACCGCCGGCAACGACACGACTCGCAATGCGATCAGCCACGGCATGGATCTGCTGTCCAAGAACCCCGACCAACGCCGGCTGTGGCAGAGCGACATCGAGGGCCTGTCTGCGAGCGCCGTCGACGAAATCGTTCGTGCGTCGTCGCCGGTGACCCACATGCGCCGCACAGCCACCCGCGATCTCACCGTGTCGGGCCACGAACTGCACGAGGGCGACAAGGTCGTGATGTTCTATGGGGCCGCCAACCGCGATCCGCGCGTGTTCGACGACCCGGAGACGTTCGACATCCGACGTACCCCCAACCCCCACGTGGGATTCGGCGGTCCTGGACCCCACTTCTGTCTGGGTGCTCACCTGGCGCGCCGGGAGGTCGCGATCGTCTTCCGGGAACTCTTCCGAAGGCTCCCCGATATCGAGGTGAGTGGCGAATCCGTACCGCTGCAGTCGTCCGGCATTCCCCTGGTCGCCGGTCTCAAACACCTCCCCGTCACGTTCACCCCGACCGCCAGGGTCGGTACCTGACCGCGGCATCTGGTCGAGCCGACCGCATGTCGCTCTGCGAGAGTCCGATCGATGGAGACGCCGATCACCGGCAACTACGACGAACGGTTCGCCGCTGTTCGTGACGCGTTCGCGGCCAACTTCGCCGAGCGCGGCGAGGTCGGCGCGGCGGTGTGCATCATCATCGACGGTGAGGTCGTGGTCGATCTCGCCGGCGGCTGGGCCGACGAAGAACGAACCAGGACGTGGCAGCACGACACGCTGGTCGACTTCTACTCAGCGGGTAAGGCGATCGTCGCGACGCTCGCACTGCAGAGCGTCGACTCGGGCCTGATCGACCTCGACGACCCGATCGCCTCGATCTGGCCCGAGTTCGCCGTCGGTGGCAAGCAATCGGCGACGATCCGCCAGGCGCTGTGCCACCAGGCCGGAGTCCCCGCCATCCGCGAGCGATTGACCAACGACGATCTGTGGGACTGGACCCGGATGGCCGACGCCCTCGCGGCCACCGAAGCATGGTTCGAACCTGGCTCGCGGCACGTCTATCACACCAACACGTTCGGGCATCTCGTGGGTGAGATCGTGCGTCGCACCACCGGAGACACACCCGGAGCGAGGCTGCGGATGATCGGTGAGCCGATCGGGGCCGATGTCTGGTTCGGGCTCCCCGAGGCCGAACAGGCTCGTTGCGCCGACGTCATCTGGGCACCAGCGACCGAGTGGGGGGAAATCGACTTCGATGCGCTGTCGGGCGAACGGTTGATGCTCGCACTCGGATACTTCAATCCCTCCGGCTACTCCTCCGGTGGCGTCGTCAACTCGAGGGAGTGGCGCGGCGCACAGGTACCGTCGACGAACGGTCACGGAACGGCGCACGGTATGGCGCGGTTCTATTCGGCGCTGATCGAGCCGGGCCGGCTGCTGTCGTCCGACCTGCTGGCCGAGGCCACCCGCGTTCAGTCCGACGGCTACTGTCCCGTGCTCGCAGAAGAGGTCGCGTTCGGGCTCGGATTCGTGCCCACGTCGCAGCGCCGCCCGCTCGGCCCGAACCAGAGATCATTCGGCCATTTCGGTACCGGCGGTGCGTGCGGTTTCGCCGACCCCGACACCGGGGTGGCGTTCGGATACGTGATGAACCACGTCATCCCGCGCTGGCAGAGCACCCGCAACCGGGCGTTGATCGATGCGTTCTACGCCTCGCTCTGAGAGCACCAGCAACCAATGCACCGTCACGGAGACCCGAATGTTCTGGGACCCCGCCCGAGGCGCTATGCAGGCGGGCCTGACGGGCGCGAGAATCTCCCTGACATGGAAACTCGTGGCCGACGGCGCCGCAGTGCGAGAGTGGGCCGATGAACGTGCAGGCCCTCCCCCGAGCGTCGACTCTCGCGCCGCTGCACGCCGGTGAACCACTCGGCGACACCTGCCCGACCCTCAGCACCTGGATGTAGAGATGAACGACGTCATGTGGTACCTCAGCCGATCGACCGGCATCGTGGCCGGCGTCCTGGCCGTCGCCTCGCTCATGTGGGGCTTCTTGTTCTCCGCCCGCGAAACCGGAACCCGCCGTCGACCGGCCTGGTGGCTCGACCTGCACAACTGGCTCGGCGGGCTGGCACTGATCTTCACGATCGCCCACCTGGTGACCTCGGTACTCAATCGCGATGCCGGGATCGCGATAGCGAGCGTGTTCGTGCCGGGCATCGCATCCGCCGACCGGCTCGCGCTCGCGTGGGGTGTCATCGCGACCTACCTGTTCGCCACCACCGTGCTCACCTCCTGGCCGCGTCGGCTGTTCTCACGACGGACCTGGCGGATCGTCCATCTCAGCTCGGTCGTCGGAGTGGCACTGGCGTTGGTGCATGGCTACCAGATGGGCAGCGACGCCTCGGCTCGGCTGTTTCGGTTCGGGATGCTCGTCGCCGTCGCGGCGGGCACGTACACGCTGGGGGTCCGCCTGTTCGGGGTGATGGCGAAACCGCGTAAGCCGTCGCGGCAGTGATGTTCACAGCGGGCGCACAGCTCGGCTTCACATCACTCCGAACCTGTCGTGACTGAATACTCTCATGGCACAGTTACCTGCCCCCCCGATGAACCTGGACGACGTCCACCGTCTCGAGGAACTCGCCCGGCGACGGGCCCAAGATCCGAAGCGCCCGCTGCCCGAGCCCCGGGTCGCACCCGTCGCTCCGGCGAGCCAGTCCACCGCATCCACCGATCCGAAGCAGGCTGCACTGGCGGCCCGTCTGGAGCTACTCGCGCAGCGGCGAACCGGGTCGTCCACCGGCAACCAAGGTTCCGCCTCCAGCCCCTCCGGGTCAGCAGCAGCCAACCGTTCGAAGCGACGCCACCCGGCGCAGGGGGCCCGCGCCGCGGCGCTCGGGCTGAGCATCGTGTCCACAGGTGGTCTGGCCGCGCTGTTCGCCGTCTCGAACCCGTCTACGGGCACCCAGCTCGCTGCCGCCAGCATCGTGAGTGGTCAGACTGCCGCCTCTGCCGCGGTCGGTAGCCAGACGGCCACGCCTGCTGCGGCGTCGGCAGCTCCCGCCGCCACCCCCCAGGCGGCAGCGCCGGTCGTCGGGGCCGCTCCAACGGCAGCGACCCCGACGGCGCCGGTCGCCCCGACTCCGGATCCGGCCAGCCAGCAGGTGAACATCGCCGTGCCAGCTCCCGCACCGGTCGAGACCACCGTGCAAGGTGCCGTCTTCCAGAACAAATGGGGCAATGTGCAAGTCGAGGTCACCTTCGGCGCCGACGGTTCACTGATCGACGTCTCGACCCTTCAGACCCCGTATCGCGACGGTAAGAGCGTTCGGATCAACGACTATGCCGTGCCTCGCCTCAACAGTGAGGCGCTCTCGGCGCAGAGCGCCAACGTCGACACGGTGTCGGGCGCCACATACACCAGCAACGACTACCGCCGCTCGCTCCAATCGGCGATCGACACGGCCCGGGCAGCAGGCGTCACGGCCGTCGCATGAGCGGCTTCCACCACGTCGAGTACGTGATGGGCATGGCCGTCAGCATCGATGTCCGCGATGACGCCACCGATCGCCCCGAAGCGGAACAGAGCCTCCAGGACGTCCTACGGTGGCTGCATCACGTCGATCAGACGTTCAGCACCTACATCGATGACAGCCCCATCTCGCGACTCGGCCGTGGAGAGGTCGTGCTCGCCGAACTCGATGATGAAGTCCGAGACATTCTGCTGCTCTGCGAAGAACTGCGAGATGACACCAATGGAGCGTTCGACGCGTTCGCTGTGCCGGCTCCGAACGGGACGACGCTCGATCCGTCCGGGGTCGTCAAGGGCTGGTCGATCGAGCGGGCCGCCGAGATCCTCGAGCAGCACGGTCACGCCAACTTCACGATCAATGCCGGCGGCGATATAGCGGTACGAGGCCGCCCCAGCCCGAAGATCCCCTGGCAGGTCGGCATCCGTCACCCTGAAGAACAGCACCAGCTCGCGACGGTGATCGACGTGACCGGGCCGCTCGGCGTCGCGACATCGGCGACCTACGAGCGCGGGGCACACATCATCGATCCACATTCGGGGCAGCCGACCACCGAGCTGGCGAGTGTGACGATCGTCGGACCCGATCTGACCTATGCCGATGCCTATGCCACGGCCGTGTTCGTGATGGGCATTCCCGGTCTCGATTGGCTCGCCAAGCACACCGGTTACGACGGCTACGCGATCACCCACGACGCCGTCACGGTGTCGACGCCGGGATTCGACCGACGCCGCCATCAGTCGTAGCGACGTTCGGATCTACGGAACTGCGAGACTGAGACCCATGGTGAGCACGATCAGCGGCACCGGACACCGCCCATGACCAGCGACGCACCGCTGCGGATCCTGGTGGTCGACGACGAGCCCTCGCTCGTCGACGCGGTCGCTACGGCATTGCGTTACGAGGGGTTCCACGTCATCGAGGCGAGAACGGGTCGAGAGGGCTTGCTCGCAGCCCAGAACGACACACCAGATCTGATCATCCTCGACGTGATGCTGCCCGATCTCGACGGGTTTGCCATCTCGAGTCGAATCCGACAGGAGGGGATACCGACTCCGGTGTTGTTCCTGACCGCACGCGACAGCTTGGACGACAAGGCTGCCGGCTTCGCTGCAGGCGCTGACGACTATCTGACCAAGCCCTTCTCGCTCGCCGAACTGGTGATGCGGGTCAAGGCGATCCTGCGCCGCAGCGGCGGCTCGACAGCGGGCGAGGCGACGCTCCGGTTCGCCGATCTCGAACTCGACATCGACGGCCACGTCGTTCGCCGTGGTGGACACGTGATCGATCTCACCGCGACCGAGTTCAACGTGCTGCGGTACTTCATGGAGAACCCGTCTCGGGTGCTGTCGAAGGCCCAGATCCTCGATCACGTGTGGCACTACGACTTCGACGGCGATTCGAACATCTGCGAGACCTATGTGAGCTATCTCCGCAAGAAGTTGAACGAGTACGGGCCGCCGTTGATCCACACGGTGCGGCTCGTGGGCTACGTCCTGCGTGAGTCCACGAATGGCTGACATGTCGCTCCGCAGCCGGCTCGTGTGGGCGTCGGGCATAGCGGTGCTGTGTGGCCTGATCGTCGTCGACGCGATCACGTTCGCGCTCGTGACCCGGTCCCAGCTCCAGCAGGTCGACGACACACTGCTGCGCGCTCACCCGCCGATCGAGCAGATCGCCGCGTCGCCCAACGAGACCGACTGGCGAGCGATACCTGCAATCGCTCCCGGCCTGTTCGTGGCGATCATCGACACCGACGGGGACGCCGTGTTCACCGCTGCGGCGATCGAGGCGGGGCGCGAGGAGGACATCGTCGACGTCGAGAGCATCGATCTCACCTCGAAGTTGCAGACCGCCTCGGCGACCGACGGCGACGAGATCCGGCTTCGCGTCGACCAGCTCCGTGATGGCAAGACATTGGTCGTCGGGCAATCGCTGCACAACGTGAACGACACACGGGAGCGTCTGCTCGTCGTGTTGGTGCTCGGAAGCCTCGCCGCGATCGGGACCGCTCTGTTGTTGTCGTGGTGGCTCGTTCGGGCCGGGCTGCGGCCACTGAGCCGGGTGGAGGCGAGCGCCGCGACCATCACCGACAACGAGCTCAGCGAACAGCGGGTTCCCGGAGCCGATCGCGCCACGGAGGTCGGACGGCTGGCCACCGCGCTCAACGCGATGCTCGACCGACTGCACGAGGCGAGCGAGCAACGCGAGTCGACACTGGCGGACCTTCGGGTCTCCGAAGCACGGATGCGACGCTTCGTCGCAGATGCGTCGCACGAGCTACGGACTCCGATCGCTGCCACGGCGGCATACGCCGAGTTGTTCGAACACGGTGCGAGAGACCATCCCGACGACCTCGAACGGGCGATGACCGGTATTCGGCGCGAGACCGGCCGCATGAGTGAACTGGTCAACGACCTGCTCCTGCTCGCCCGGCTCGACGAGCACCCGACGCTCAACACGGAGCCTGTCGATCTCACCGAGATCGTGCTCACCGCGGCCGACGCCGCCCGCACCGTCGACCCCGACCGGCCGATTCGGGTGAGGATCAACGATGTGGTGGAGGTCGTCGGCGACCCCATGAGGCTCCGACAGGTGGTCGACAATCTGCTGGCGAACATCAGAGCGCACACGCCCGCCGCTGCCCCGTGCGACGTTGCGCTCGCCGTCGACGGGGCCACCGCCGTTCTCACATTCACCGACAGCGGGCCTGGCGTGGGCGCGACCGACTTGCCCCGCTTGTTCGATCGGTTCTATCGAGTCGATGACGCACGGTCACGCACCGCCGGTGGGAGCGGCCTCGGCCTGTCGATCGTGGAAGCGATCGTAAGCGCTCACGACGGGTCGATCAGCGCGGCCAACGCCGACCCACATGGCCTGACCGTGGAGGTACGCCTCCCCCGGCTCGTGAGCGGCATTTGACGAGCCCACGCACGGGTTCGCCGCCAGTCGAGACCGTCGGTGCGGGCTACAGGGCGACGGGACCGCCGGTCGCTCGGCGAACGGGAGGCACCGGCCACGAACGTGCGCCTGGCGCAAGCCCCATGGCACCATAGGCATCGAGCAACCAATTGGCCTCGGTATCGCCGAACACGTATCCGACGAGATCGACATGGGCCCGTCGGAAATGTGGACCATGCCCCTGGTCGACACCCGCGAGCACGTGAGCGATCTCGTGCACCAGGGTCGCGGGCGTCATCTGCGGAGCCGCCAGACGCACCACAGGACGGTCGGCCCCACGTTGCCGCGTCGACGACGAACTCGCGTCGCTGCGCGCCGGGACGACACTGAGATCTCCCAGCGGCCACCACTCTGACGTCATGATCAGTTGGGCGAGCACCAACAGGTCGGCCAATGGTGTCAACGTCTCGTACGAGGTGCCCTCGAACGCCGCTATCTCCGCTGCGTACACCGCCTCGCGACCCGTATCGGCGTTCATCCGCCCGCGCCGAGCGCTCTCATGCCTCCCACACGACGACGGCCGAGATCGGCCCGGCTGGCAGCCAGCCGACCGGCCTCCCAACCGGTGACCGTCGCAGCCTTGGGACGACGTGCCGCGACGACGCGACCGAAGCGCTGACGCGAGAACTCGTCGACCCGACGCTCGCGAGCGCGCAGCGCAGGCAACGCGGAACTGGATGGGTGCACGTGACGCCGCGCTCGATCGGCGGTCTTGACCAGCATCTGGCGGATCTGGTCGGCATAACCGAACAGGAACGACCGTCGCCATTGTTGCGTCGCGGCCGCAGTGGCCCGCCGTTCGGCCGCCATGCGCGAGGAAGCCTGCGTGTGCAGCGAGTGATACAGCAGCTCGGTCGTGTCGAGATCGCTACGGAAGCCGGCAACGAACGCCACGGTGCCCCGATCGCGCACTTCGAACACGACGCGACAACCGTGCGCCTCCGCGATTGTCTGCAGCAACGACAAGCGACCACGCACATAGGCACCGCGCCCCAATACCAGTTCGCGAACGGCGAGCTCGTCGTTGGCCTCGGCCCGCAAACGCTCTGGGTCGATGCGGTGAGCGGCGATCAACTCGGCGGCCTTGCGTGAGAATGCGTCGGCCTCGTTGGGGTTTGCTGACCCCTCGGCCATGGCGAGCAACTTGCGGACCTTGCCGATGACCCCAGCGTCGAGTTCGGACGGGTCGGAGTGCGGGTGCGAGATCGTCATGCCTTCACATCATCGCGAATGGGTGTGGCAAGGTGGCGCCACCAACCCACAAGTCCCGCAGAACCTCGCTCCGGCGACGTTCTGCGGGACTCCGGGTCGCGGACGATATGGTTGTCGACCACACGCGGATGTAGTTCAAGGGCTAGAACCTCAGCCTTCCAAGCTGATGATGCGGGTTCGATTCCCGTCGTCCGCTCCATGTGATGTCGCGAGGCATCCCGAACGATCTGGATCCTCATCAGGGTCCAGATCGTTCCCTGTTCGGGATCTTGTACGGCGCTCTCGCGTTCGGTCCCGAGTTGCGATCGCCCACCTGGTCAGCTGCGCTCGACGAGCAGCTGGAGCAGCCGGGCGACCTGGCCGCGGATCCGAGTGCGGTCCGCGTCGTCGAAGCCACCGGCACGCATCCATCGGTCCTCCATGAACGCCCAGCCCGACGTGAACGCCATGAGGGCGATCGTCAGGACCTCGAGTTCGACACCGTCGTCGCGCTCGCCGCGGACCTGCGCCAGCTGGTCGCGGTGGATCGCGAACCCGGCCAGCAGGTCGCCATCGGGTGCGTTGCGCGCGTCGTCGATCAACGCCCGTGCCATCGCCTGGTAGCTCGCCGGGTGAGCTGACATGTGCTCCATGCCGCGCACGAAGCCATCGACGGCATCGTCCGCTCCCCGGACAGCTTCCACATAGGCGTCGAGCGTGCGCTCGACGACCTGAGCGATCAGTTCGTCCTTGGTGCCGAAATGGCGGGTGATCAGCGAGTGTTGGAACCCCCCGCAGTCCGCGATCTCGCGGAGCGAGACCTCCGACGGCGACCGGGTGGCGAAGAGCTCCTCGGCGGCCTGGAGGATGTCCTCCCGGACGACGTCACGCTTTCGGTAGGGGGCACGTCGGGTCATCTCACCGGTAGAGGCTAGCGATGCGCCGTGCTGTGGCACGCCGCTCACTGTGCCGATCACTGTGCCGATCACCCCACTGCACCGATCACCGCAGGGCGGGGAGGACCTCGGAGGCCAATCGACCGAGGCTGCCACCCACCTCACCGGGGTCGGCACCTCGCGAGCCAGGGACGACGACGATGCGTTCCGCACCGGCCTCGATCAGCTCGGACAGTCGTGCGGTGCAGTGTTCGACCGGACCGGCGACGGCAAAACGGTCGAGAAAGTCATCGGGCAGCGCAGCGGCGTGTGCTGCGTCAGCGCTTGCGTGACCGGACATGTCGTAGTGCTCGTCGATCGCCTGGAACACCTGGTCGTCGGCGGTGTTGGTCGGCGGTGCTCCGGCCATACCGGAGAAGTGGGCGAACACCGCCGCCCCGCCACGAGCGATCCGGCGGGCGGTCTCGACGTCGGGATGGGCGACGACGTTGACATAGGCACCTACCGAGATGCTCATCGGGTCGAGTCCGGCCGCTGCACGCTCGGCGCGTACCAACGCGATCGAGTCCCGTAGACGGTGCGGGTCGGCACCGACGGCGAAGGTGACACGATCGGCGTGTCGAGCGGCGACGGCGATGACTTTCGGTCCGGTCGCGGCGATGTCGATGGGGACGGGGGGCTGGCCGCTCTCGGCGATCCAGACGTTGCGACTTGTGGCGTCACCCAGGTCGACCTCTTCGCCGTGGAGGTAGCCACGCACCCGCGAGACGTACTCCTCGAACGTCGCCACCGACGCCGGCTTCCGACCGAGATATCCGAGCGAGGAGTCACCGCGCCCGATGCCGAGCACTGCCCGCCCGCCCGATGCCGCCTGCACCGTCGCGATCGACGAGGCCGCGACGGCCGGGTGACGGGTGACCGGGTTCGTGACGCCCGTCGCGAGGCGCAGCCGATCGGTCGACGCTGCCGCTACTCCGAGCGACGCGTACACCTCGGCGGTGAGGTTCTGGGTGTCAGCCATGTAGATGCCGTCCCAGCCGGCCGCCTCGAATGTCGCGGCCATCGCGCCGGCGAGGCCGGGAACTGGGAAGATCAGCAGGTCGATTTCCGGTGTCATCACATCTCCTTCGAGGTTCAACTGGTCATGCCATTGAGCCCGACGAGGGCCCGTGCGTGTTCGATCTCGCCCATGTGACGCAGTCCGTGCTGGTACCACCAGCATTCCATCGCGTCGAGCCTGGTGATCCCGGCCCCGCCCGCGACGCGAGCCGAGTACGAATTGGCGACCATCGCCGGCAGCGGGCGGCCCACGAGTACGTCGCCCAGTGTCGAGGGGTCGGTTTCGGCGATCAGTGCTTCGGTGCGCGCCCACACAACGGTCATGTAGTCGATGAACGCGTCGTAGTCGCCGATCCGCTGCTCGACCATCTCGGCGGGCGTGCGTTCCTTGCCGTGATCGGCGATCGACATCTGCACACGCGACGCCCACTCGTCGTTCCACGTCATCGGCTCACCCCCGGAGAGCGCGACGTACGCAGTGTCCTCCATGTTCACGTAGTGGAACAACGAGAACGCGATCGGCAACACCGAGTCTCGTTCGACATGATTGACCTGTTCGACGTCCATCGTCGCCGTCGCGTCCTCGTAGAGCGAGTGCATGGCCCGCATGCGCCGCTGGAGCGAGTCGAGAATCAATTCGTTGCCCATCTCAGGTTTCCTCCCGGTCGAGATCCCACACCGTATCAGAGTTGTATCCATTCGTACACAATTATGCTACTGTCATCGCATGGACACACCGAGAGGAGCCGACGTGCCCTTTGCGAAGCTGCACGAGTCCGGCCAGTGGGAGGACGAGTACGGCGGCCTCGGCCCGGCCAAGCCCGGGCTGGCGTCGCGACAGGACCCGGTGGGCGAGTTCCCGACCGGTCCCGCGATCGGCGAACGCTTCCCCGACGTGATCGCGACGGCACAGGACGGCGTGGCGCTCGACGTCCACCGCCACCGTGCCGACAGGGCCACCGTGTTCGTGTTCTACCGGTCCGCGGTGTGGTGACCGCCCTGCCGCACGCAGCTGGTCGAGCTGCAACAGCACGCTGACGCCTTCGCCGATGCCGGTGTGGCGCTCTATGCCATCAGCTACGACGAGGTCGATGCCCTCGCCGACTTCACCCGCGCCCATGACGTGACCTTCCCGCTGCTGTCGGATCCCGACAGCGAGATCATCGAACGGTTCGGCATCCTCAACACCATCATCGACCCCGACGACCATCCGTGGTACGGCATCCCGTTCCCGGGCGCCTACGTCCTGGACGCAGACGGCACGATCGTGACGAAGTTCTTCGAGTCGAGCCTGCAGTTCCGCCCGTCGGCAGACCAACTGCTCCGCGCTGCACTCGGCGACGACATCCACCTTCCCCCGATGCCGGCGGCCCGTGGCGAGTCGGTCGGCTACGACGTGATCTTCGACGGCGACCTGCTCCGCGCTGGCGTCCTGCACGACCTCGTCGTTCGCTTCGCGGTGCCCGAGGGCCAACACCTGTACGGCGAACCGGTGCCCGACGGAATGGTCGCGACCACCGTCGAGATCGAACCCGATCTCGGTCTGGTCGTGCGACCCGCAATCTTCCCGCCGACGGTGCCACACACGCTCGCCGGAACGGGTGAGACCCTCCGGATCTTCGACGGCGACGTCGTGATCCGGATCCCAGTCACCCAGCTGAGCCGATCCCTCACACCGCTCGACGACGGGTCATTCGTACAGCGGATCGGCGGCACCGTTCGATGGCAGGCCTGCGACGACGACACCTGCCACCTGCCGCGCTCGGACCACTTCAGCATCGACGTCCCTGCGGCGCCGCACCATCGCCCCGAAGCCGAGCTCGTCGACCCCAACGGCATGGACATGCCCGCCCACCTGACCAAGATGGTGGCCCGCCGGACCGACAAGTCACTCGGCCAGGTGCTGTTCGAGATCACCGGCCACGACGCCTGAACACGCCAACTCACCCGGATCGAGCGTTCCATGGCGGGCGTCGGATCGCTCCTGCGACCCGACTGTCACTGCTGGCCGGGCAGCAGCGTGACGAACAGGCACTCGACGTCGGCGAGCCGCCGGTCGCCGTCGTCCAGGGTGGCGCGGGCGAAGCACTTGCGACCCTCGGTCCGTTCGATCCGGGCCTCGAAAGTCACCTCCGAGTCGAGCGGGGCGATGCTGCGGTAGTCGATGTGCAGGTAGGCGGTGCGGGCGATCGGTCGACCACCGGAATTGGCCAGCCATCCCATCACCTCGTCGAACATGAGCGACAGCGCTCCCCCGTGCGCGGCCGTGTTGCCGCCGAGATGGTGGTCGGTGAAGGTCACCCGCCCGCGCACCGAATCAGCGTCCTGCTGGTCGATCACGAATGGAGGGAAGAACGGATTGCCCCGGCCCGGCAGGTCGTGGCGTCGCCCGGCGATCATCTCGGCCTCGGCACACCGCCATGGCCTGAGCAGGTCGGCCAGCGACTCGAGTTGTTCCACTGCGAGGGCCAACGTCTCGGCCGGAGGGTTCGTCGATGCCGCCAGGTCCTGCACCTTGCGGATCGCCCCGACGTATGGCCCCCACACCTCACTGCCGTCCCACGCGGGAGGACCTTGGCGGTGGAACGGATCGACGTCACCGACCCCGCTCACCATGGTGACGTCCCCGACGGCGGCATGCAGCGCATCGCCCCATCTTGGTCGAATGTGCTGCTCGCGCTCGACTCGTCGTCCGAGGGGCGGCGCCGCAGGCCGTTCGCTCTCCCGCCGGCGGAGGTCGATCAACGCGTCGACTCCGCCCTCCCATACGTTCCGACTCCGGCACGAGGGCCGACTCAGCTCTGTCCGCTCGTCACGCCGAGGCGTCGGTGTGGATCTTCGTGGCCCGGAGGATGTCTTCCATCAGACACCATCCCGTTATCGATGATTGGAACAGGTTCACTCCGATGAATCCCGTGAAGAGGAACCACCACTCGCTCACCCAGACGCCGAGCACCATCGAGATGAGAATCAGCACGCCGGCGATCAGTCGAATCTTGCTGTCGATATTCATGGCTGTCCGTCCTTTGGTTCGTCGTCGATCGACTTCGGCGTCGACGTGACGATCTTTCAATTGTCCGTACTTTATCGGCGCAGTCCGCAACCGGGCCGAGTTCGGCCGTGACTCCACGAACTCGAGTGCTCCGCTGAGACGGAATGTCGGGGCAAGGCGCCACTCGCGGTGTCTCGACCCAGACTCGGGAGCGAGGAACCGTCCCAGCCACTCGCCCTGGGCAGGCACCCAGCAGCGTTCACGCCGCTCCTTCCGGGCGACCGGTCCCAGACTCATGCGCGTCGGATTGGCCCATCGACAGCACCGCGGCGTGTGGGCGGTTGCCGTCGATGCGATGCGGAGTCAGCCGAGCGCAGCGGGCGGTGGTTCGTAACCGCCGATCACATCGACCATGCACCTGGCGAAAGCGAGCGCTGTTGTGTCATGTAGGTACGGCGCGACCACCTGGATGCCGACCGGCAGCCCGCCCGCGGTACGACCGACCGGCGGCACGGTGACCGGGAGATAGGCGCTGCCGATCAGTGCGCTCCAGCCGATCAGGTCGGAATACGGACGGTCCCCGTGATCGGAGAGCACACCGTGGACCCAGTTCGAGCCTTCGGGCGAGTGGATATGCCCAAACGCAGGCACGGGCACGACCGGGCACAGCAGGATGTCGATGTCACCGAAGAACTCGCTCCAACGTTGCCTGATCTCTCCACGCTGGCGTTGCATTATGTCCCACGAGCGGTGCGCGAGAACTCGTCCCGCTGCGAGGGCCTCGTCGAACTCCGGCTCGGTGGCCGAGATGGCTGTTGCGCTCGAGATCAGACGAAGACCTTCGAGCGCTGCCTCATCCGGATCGATATCGGGCCGACGCTCGCGGTCGATGCGAGCACCGGCCCGCTCGAGCGCGTCGACAGCGATGGTGAGCAGGTCGAGCACGGCGGGATCGACCGGGCAAAAGCTGTCGTCGAGCCACGCCGCGACACGGAAATCCCCCAACGACACCGCACGGGGCGGTGGGAGTTCGAGCCGCCACCCGACGGCATCATCCGGGCTGGGGCCCGAGAGCAGCCCGACGAGAAGTTCGAGGTCGTCGATCGACCGCGCGATCGGACCGAATACGTTCACGTCGGCCACAGTGCGGTGGTACACCGGGTTGTCGAGATAGCCATAGGTCGAGATGGTGCCGAAACTCGGTTTGTGCCCGTACACGCCGCAGAACGACGCCGGCACCCGGATCGAGCCGCCGATGTCGGTGCCGATCTCGAACCCGGTGAATCCCATGGCCACCGCCGCCGCTGGGCCACCCGAGGATCCACCTGGAGTGCAGCCGAGATCCCACGGGTTGTTGGTGGTGCCGAAGATGTCGTTGTAGCTCTGATAGTCGCCCGACCAGCGGGGAATGTTCGTCTTTCCGAACACGACCGCGCCTGCCCGGCGGACCTTGTCGACCACGACGGCATCGACTTCGGGTACGTGGTCGCTCAGCTCGACGGCGCCGCCGGTCGAGCGGATACCGCTGGTGGCGATCGCGTCCTTGATCGTGATCGGCACGCCCGCGAGCGGCCCCATCGCGCGGCCGTTGGCACGAGCGTCATCGATCATGCCTGCTTCGGCACGGGCCCGCTCGACAGCGAGGGTCACTACCGAGTTGATTGGTGGGTCCAATCGCTCGATCCGCGTGAGATACAGATCGAGCAGCTCACGAGCCGACACCTGACCGGCCTCGAGAGCAGCGACGAGTGCGGTGAGCGAGGCGGTGGGTTGGACCATCCCACCATCAAATCAGCTCGCACCTGCGGCGGCCAACGGGGTGTGAACGACCCGTTCGATCAAGCTCGCGGCCTCCACGACTAGCCGGTCGCGGTCGGCACCCGGCTGTCACGGTGTGGCGCCGCGATCTCGGCGGCCAGCGGTGAGACGAGGGCGACCAGATCGCTCGCAGCGTCGACGAGCAAGTCGTCGAGACTGAGAATCCCCAAGAACCTGCCGTGGTCGACCACAGCAAGGCGACGCACCCGGTGCAGCGAGAACACGTCATAGGCCTCATGGATGTCGACATCGGCATCGATCGTGAGCACCGGCGATGACATCACCGCGTCGACGCGGCTGTCGATCGGAAGGCCACGAGCGAGACCACGTCGCACGAGGTCGCGGTCGGTCACGACACCGACGAGATCGTCGCCGTCGACCACAGCCACCAGACCGATACCTGACCGCTCCATCACCCTGGCGACCTCCCCGATCGTTCGATCGGGACCGACCCCGACCCCCGAGCGATGGATCCGCTGGATCGTTTGCATCAGAACTCCCTTCTCACGCAGCGTCCTGTCCGAGATGCTGGATATATGCATCAGACCCCGGGAAGAACAGTGATTCGTGTCCGTTCTCGGCCCAACGGACGAGATAGGGCGGGCCACCGTCGGCGCCTCGGACCTCGAGGATCTCGGCGTCTCTCGGCGGTTCACCGACCCGATGGCCACGCACGATGATTCGGTCTCCGACATGGGCTTCCATGAGACATACCTCCTCTTGCCACCCATGTCGGCACAACCCCCCGTCGGCCGCCAGGGCCCTTGGTCATCGGCGACCGCATCTCAGCGCCAAGACACTGCGGCGACGACGACGGACCCGGTCCATGTGCACGATCTCACCATCAGCTGCCATGAGTGCACCAAATCTTGACGCAACGTGAACTCACTTTTAGTGGTCTTGACATCACTGTCTGAGATATAACAGAGATCCAGTCAATCGGTTCGGAGACTTCGCATGGCGGGACATCAGACACAAAGCAGGGTTCGGGACCGTGCAGAACGCCGTCCCTCGTCGCGCCGACGTGGCCGGTTGATCGTTGCTCTCGCGCTGGCCGGATCGGCCGCTGTCGTCGTCCCCACCGCCCATCACGCCACCGCAGACGACGATGGCCCCCGTTCGACCGCGAGCGAGTCGGCGATCACATTGTCGATGTCGGTGAAGCCCGGTGAACCGGTGCCGCTGCAACTCGTGACCGAGAAGTCATGGCCCCAGCTCGCGGATCGCGGCTATCGAGGCCAGGGCATCGACGTAGCACTGATCGACTCCGGCGTGGTCCCGGTGCGAGGTCTCGACCAGCCAGGCAAGATCGTCTACGGGCCCGACCTCTCGAACGAAGGCGGGATACCGAACCTGGCCAATCTCGACACCTTTGGTCATGGCACCCATCTGGCCGGCATCATCAACGGTGACGACGGCGATCAGGTCGGCGGCATTGCGCCGGACAGTCGCATCGTGTCCGTCAAGGTCGCCGGTGCCACCGGCGAGACGAACGTCGCACAGGTGATCGCCGGGATCGAGTGGGTGATCGAGCACAAGAACGACAACGGTCTCAACATCCGAGTCCTCAACCTCTCATTCGGTGTGGACGGCGTCACGACCAACCAGGGAGACCCCCTCTCTGCTGCGGTAGAACGAGCCTGGGACGCCGGAATCGTCGTGGTCGCCGCGGCAGGTAATCGGGGCAATGACCACGGCGGTATCGACAGCCCCGCCATCTCCCCGTTCGTCATCGCCGTCGGTGCCATCGAGTCCTACGACTCGTCCGGCAAACAGGACTGGATGGCCACGTGGAGTTCGGGCGGTAATCGGCAGCGGACGCCCGACCTCGTCGCGCCGGGCCGCTCGATCATGAGCTTCCGTGTGCCCGGTTCGCTGGTGGACCAGACCTACCCACAGGCAGCGATCGGCGACCGATACTTCCTCGGGTCTGGCACATCGCAGTCAGCCGCCATCGTCAGCGGTTTCGCCGCCGCCCTGCTGTCTCAGCATCCCGAGCTCACTCCCGACCAGCTGAAGTACCTGTTGACCAGGACAGCGAGGGACGTGGTACGGGGCAAGACGATCGATGGCTATGGCAAGCTCGACGCGAGCCGAGCTGCCCACTCCTCACGGCGGGCCCGTTGGGCCCCGACCCAAGACTTCCCCCGAGCCGCTGGCAGTCACGTCGACGACGCCGGAGCGTCGTGGTCCGGGGGCTCCTGGAACGGTGCGTCGTGGTCGGGCGGCACATGGTCGGGTGCGTCGTGGTCGGGTGCGTCGTGGTCGGGTGCGTCGTGGTCGGGTGCGTCCTGGTCCGGTGCGTCCTGGTCGGGAGCGAGCTGGGCCTAGTCCAGACCGACCGGAACCCGGTGGAGCGGGCGAGGGCACCCGGTGCCCCGCCCGCTCCGGCGCGTCTGTGCCGATGTCGGCGGTCTCGTCAGGGGGACGGACGGTCCGGGCGGGTCCGGATCACACGCCGGCGATGACGACAGCGCCGATCACGGTCACGATCAACGGCAGCGCCAGGAACG
>JAHEDX010000063.1 GCA_024641005.1 Acidimicrobiaceae bacterium | reverse complement strand
CAATGTCGAGATGACGGTGGAGTTGGGTAAGCCGATCGCGATGGACGAGGGTCTTCGGTTCGCGATCCGTGAGGGTGGCCGTACCGTGGGTGCCGGCCGCGTCGTCAACATCATCAAGTGACCGACTGACCCCTGAAGAAATCTTTTCGGGATCTGGGGGCGCCCGAGCCGGTTCACCGGCTCGGGCAACCTCCCACCCCGAAACCGACGAAGAGAGAATGAGATGGCCAAGAGTGACAAGCGGGTGAAGATCACCCTCGAGTGCACCGAGTGCAAACGGCGCAACTACATCACGATGAAGTCGAAAGTCAACGACCGTGAGCGCCTCGAGATGAGTAAGTACTGCAGCAACGACCGCAAGCACACGGTCCACAAGGAGACCCGCTGATCCGAGTCGTAGGGGGTGCCCCCGCGGGAGTCGCTGGTACGCTGGCGATTCCCATCCGAGGGCAGTAGCTCAGTTGGTAGAGCATCGGTCTCCAAAACCGACGGTCGGGGGTTCGAGTCCCTCCTGCCCTGCCCAGACGATCCGTAGAGAGAATCCATGTCACTCGATGACCTGAATCGCGAACAGAAGCGCCTCTTGAAGCGCCAAGGTGCCCTCGACGAGAAGGGCGCGCCATCGCGCGCTCCTCGTCAGCAGGCCCAACGTGAGCGAGTGGGGCCGATGCAGTATCTGCGCGAGGTTCGCGACGAGATGCGCAAGGTCGCGTGGCCGAACCGGCCCGAGGTCGTGAGGTACTCCATCATCGTCACGGCGACCGTCGTGGTCTACACGGCGTTCGTCGGCGGCATCGACATCGGCTTCCAGTACATCGCAGATTGGTTCTACACGTGAGCGAGCAAGACACCGACATGGTCACCGAGGCAGCAGAGGTCGCGGGCGAACCCGCCGACGACCTGTTGCCGGTGGGTGGCGTCGACGTCACTGCCGGCAACGACCCGATCGAGGCCGATGCGCCGCGGGTCGCCGCTGTCGATGCAGACGCATTGCTCCCCGTGGGCGATGCGCAACTGACCGACCCCGCCCAGACCGAAGCGGTGGTGACCGACGTGGATGACACCGAAGTCGTCAGCGAGTCTGATGTCGTCGCCGAGTCGGCCGTCGAAGAGGTCGACGAAGACGACCCGTGGACCCGTCCAGGCTCCTGGTACGTCGTGCACACGCAGTCGGGCTACGAAAAGAAGGTCACCGCGAACCTTCACGCCCGCATCCAGTCGATGAACATGGAAGACGCGATCTACGAGGTCGTGATTCCCATGGAGGAAGTCGTCGAGTTCAAGAACGGCAAGAAGCAGACCGTTCAGCGCAAGGTGTTCCCCGGCTATCTGCTCGTTCGTTGCCAGATGACGGACGAGTCCTGGTACTGCATCCGTAACACGCCGGGAGTGACAGGTTTCGTCGGCCAGAGCGATCGCGGACAGAAGCCCACACCGCTGCGTCGCAAAGAGGTGCGGACGTTCCTCGCTGTCAAGGCCGGTGGTGCTGACGCTGAAGCAGCGCGTCCGAAGCCCAAGCTCGACTACGAAGAGGGCGAGAGCGTGCGCGTCAAGGAGGGTCCGTTCGCGGACTTCCTCGGCACGATCGCCGAAATCAACCCCGATCACATGAAGCTGAAGGTGCTCGTGAACATCTTCGGCCGCGAGACCCTGGTGGAGATGGACTTCAGCCAGGTCAGCAAGCTCTGAGATTCACAGCCTGAGATAGAGAGAACCAGAAGATGGCAAAGAAGAAAGTCGCTGCGATCGTCAAGATCCAGATCGAAGCCGGCAAGGCGAGCCCCGCACCCCCCGTGGGTACGGCTCTCGGACCGCACGGCATCGCGATCATGGACTTCGTCAAGCTCTACAACGCGCGGACCGAGTCGCAGGCGGGCACCGTGGTGCCCACCGAGATCACGATCTACGAGGACCGTACGTTCGATTTCATCCTGAAGACACCGCCGGCCCCGGTGCTGATCCGTAAGGCACTCGGTCTCGACAAGGCCGCGAGCACCCCCGGCTCACAGACCGTGGGCACCATCAGCGAGGCACAGATCGAAGAGATCGCAAAGATCAAGATGCCCGACCTGAACGCCAACGATCTCGAGGCTGCCAAGCAGCAGATCCGAGGCACGGCACGGTCGATGGGGATCGCCGTCGGCTGACACCGCTTGCGGTGGTCCTCGTTGGAGTTTCTCCAACACGAACAACTCACCAACATGATCCGGCCCGGGACGACCTCGCCTGGGGGATCCAACACCATGAGGGAGACAGAACATGTCCGGTAAGAAGTACACAGATGCACTGAAGAAGTTCGATCGGGATCGTTTCTACAGCCCGACCGAAGCGGTGCAGATCGCCAAGTCGGTGGCCAGCGCGAACTTCGAGGAGAACCTCGACGTCGTGTTCCGCCTCGGAGTCGATCCTCGCAAGGCCGACCAGATGGTGCGCGGCACCGTTGCGCTGCCGTCGGGCACGGGCAAGGACATCCGCGTTGCCGTGTTCGCTGCCGGCGAGGCCGCCGATGCTGCACGCGCTGCCGGTGCCGATCTCGTCGGTGCCGATGACCTGTTCGCAACGGTCGAGGGCGGCAAGATGGACTTCGACGTCGTCATCGCCACCCCCGACATGATGCCGCTCGTGGGGCGGCTCGGTCGCGTGCTCGGTCCCCGCGGGCTCATGCCGAACCCGAAGACCGGCACCGTCACGACCGACGTCGGACGTGCTGTCGAGGAGTTCAAAGGCGGCAAGGTCGAGTACCGCACCGACCGATATGGCAACGTGCATGTCCAGCTCGGGCGTGTCACATTCGACCAGGACAAGCTCGACCTCAACTTCCGGGCGGTGCTCGACGAGATCCAGCGCGCCAAGCCCGCGTCGGCGAAGGGTCGATACATCAAGAAGATCACCGTGTCGACGACGATGGGCCCCGGCGTTCGCATCGACATCAACCGGTTGAAGCCTGAACAGGACTGACCTCTCGGATCCATCGAAGGTGCCCGAACCGTCGCCGGTTCGGGCACTGTCGCGTCCCGTGCAGGTCAGCCGATATCGCCAGCTTCGATCGCTCTGAGCCCGGCTTCGTAGCCGCGCTGCGAGATCTGCGTGGCGCTCTTGGTGTCGATCAGGCCGAACCCACGTACGTCGGGGCTGATGAGCACGTCGGCGAGTTCGTTTGAGTCGTGTCGGCCGAGCTCGGTGAGCCGCATCATCAGGCGACCGAGCGAGGCCCCCGAATCGCCGCCCGGGCGAAGACGTTGCCAGCCGTTGACGATCCCGGAACCGTCGAGGCCACCGACATCGATGTCGGTGGGGTCACCGACATCGACGGCGATCAGGCGTGCATTGGGATGCCGCACCCGTGCGATCTCGATCGGGAGGTTGGCGACGAGCCCTCCGTCGACGAGCAGGTGACCGTCGATCGCCAACGGCGGGAACAGACCAGGCACCGACGCGCTGGAGCGGATGGCCTGCCACAGCGGCCCTCGCTCGTGGATGTAGGGCGTGGCGCCGACGAGATCGCACGAGACAGCTGCGAAATCGATCGGGAGATCCTCGATGTCGAGGCCGTTGGCCAGCTCTTCCAGACCGGCGGTCATGATGCGGCCACTCATGAACGAGACGAGCGGCGGATTGAAGTCGCGTCGCCAACGGGCGCGATCAAACCACTCGAGCGTCTGACGTTGTGCCTCGAGCGGGTCCTCGATGCGCGCCAGTAGTCCGCCCACCACGGCACCCGCGCTGGTGCCGACGATCCCATCGATCTCGATGCCGGCCTCGCGTAGGGCGCGGACGACACCGAAGTGGGCGAAGCCGCGAGCACCTCCGCCCCCCAGAACGGCGACCGTCGAGCTGCCGGTGATACGACGGGCAAGCCTGGCGAGATCGGCAGACGACGATCGCCGGACGTTGTAGTGGGCCTCGAGGGTCCGGTTCCGCAGCCAGCCCGACGTACGCGGGGTGTTGCCGTACGACATCACCAGCTCGAGGGGCACCTCATCGAGCCGTGCTCGGCAGGCTGTGTCGTTCTCGATCGGTGTGAGCCCCGGTGGAGTGCGATCGTCGGCGACCAAGAGGACTCGATCGGCATGGCGAAGACAGAGTCGGGTCCAGTCGGTCGGCTCGCGATCGGCGACGAGCAGCGAGATGTCGATCTCGTTCTCGATGTCGAGCAACCAGGCGGCGAGGTTCGTTTGACCGGCAGCATCGACAGCCTGCAGTACCCGGCACGAGTACTCGGCGAAGAGTTCTGCCAGCTGGTGTGCCAAGCGGACACAGTCGTCCTCGCCGGCGGGGATCAGCACGATCGTGGCCGGCAACGCCGGACGTGTCGGTCGCGTCATGGCGTTTCTCAGCCGGTGCACCACCACCGAGGCAAACGGACGAAGCATTTCGGGGTGACGTTGGATCAGGCGACCGAAGGCTGGGGCAGGAAGGCGGAACAGGTCGGTGTCACGCATCGCTCGAACAGTTGCCGAGCGGTCTTGGTCGGTGATGACGGCCATCTCGCCGACCACTTCGTTCTTGCCGATCTCGCCCACGACGACGTCGTCACCGGCAGCGTTGGCCACCATCGCGCGGAGTCGACCATGACGCACGACGAACAGACTGTCTGCAGCTTCGCCCTCGTGCATCAAGACTTCGCCCGTCTTGACCCGGACACCATCGAATGCCCCGATCAGCTCGTCGAGCACGTCGCCGCTCAGCGACGAAAACATGCCGCACGCCTCCACTGCCCGAGCGACATCGGCGACGTCGATCACGAATTCTTCCACGGCAGCTCACCTCCCGTTGTGTGCGGCGACGTCGCGGCGACGTGTCTAGAGGGTGTTCTCATCGTTGCGCTCCTCGTGTCGGATGAGATCGGTGAGCCGCTCGGCACCCATGTGTTGTCGGAACTGCTCAGGCGTGTAACCGACCACGACGGTCTCCGAACCGGCACGCGCTGTTGCGGAGCGCGGTAGACCGAACAGCGGGCCCATCTCGCCGAAGTACTCGTTCGGGCCGAGCGTGGCGAGCGGGTGGGCCCAACCGTCGGCCCCTTCTCGAACGATGTCGATCGACCCCGACTCGATGACGAAGATCCGGTTGCCGCGCGAGCCCTGGGTGAACAGCACCTCTCCAGGGGCGAGTTCTGAACTGATCGGAGCCGACGACTCCTCGTGGAAGCGCGGCACCATCTCGATGATCTGATCGGCGAGTGGTAGCAGCCGGTCGTCGTGTGTGGCGACCACCACGACCCGTCCGGGAGCAGCGAGGTCGCGGAGCAGTCTGAGCACCCCTTCGACCTGCACATAGTCGAGGCTCGCGGTCGGTTCGTCCGCGATGATGATCGGTGGGTCATGGGCGAGGGCGCGAGCCAACGAGACGCGCTGCTGTTGCCCACCGGACATCTCCGACGGGCGGTGGCCCAACCGTTCGCCGAGGCCCACGTGCTCGAGCAGTTCGACCGCCCGGGTTCGTGCCGCCGTCGACGACATTCCGGCTGCCCGCAAGGGGGCCATCACATTGCCGACCGCCGTCAGGCTGGGAACGAGATTGAACGACTGGAACACGATCCCGACATCGCGCTGGCGGTACGCCGTGAGCGCAGCGCCCTGCAGCCCAGCGACCTCGATGTGGCCATATCTGATCGATCCGGACGTCGGCGTCAGAATGCCGCCGAGGCACGACAGCAAGGTGGTCTTGCCACATCCACTGGGCCCGAGCAGAACGGCGAGTGACCCGTCCTGCACCGTGGTGGAGAAACCATCGAGCGGCCGAACCGTGTAACCACCGGCGTCATATTCGACGGTGAGATCGTCGATGATCAGGTCAGACATGGCGGCGCCCCTGGTGTGACATGGAATCGATCACCCGAACGCCTGACTCGGGTCGACCTTGATAGCTCGGCGGACTCCGACGATGCTCGAGAGAGCGGCGATGACGACCGCCACGGGAACCACCGGCCAAGCGATCCGGAACGGCAGGCTGAGGAGGCCGGGATAGATCGGTTTCATCAGCTGAGCGAGACCGATCGACAGCACGCCGGCGATGACTCCCACGATCGCCGCTTGGATGACGAGACCGAGCACCAGATCGACATTGCTGGCGCCGGTCGCTTTGAAGATTGCGAAATCGCGGACGCGCTCGATGGCCGCGAGGTAGAGCACGGCACCGACGATCACGATCGCCAGCATCCACAGCGTGAATTTGAACGCATCGATCGACTTCTTCGCGTCGGCGGTCCGACTCAGAATGTCGTCGAACGCCTGGCCGCGGCTCTGCACCGAGACGCCTTTGGGGAGAGGTGGGAGCGCACCCTTCCCATCGACGGCAACCCCTGTCACGACGTCTTGGCCCCCAGCGAGGATCTCCAGCGCCGTGGCTCGTTCGATGAACAGGCCTGCGGTGGCGATGTCCCAGGTCGCGTGCTCGACCGTGCCGACGATGGTGAACGGGCGTCCGGCGAGCACGAAGTTGTCGCCCAACGCGAGTTCGACCAAGGCCTCATCGGCGACGGCTTCTCCGGGGCCGTGCAGCAACCGTCCCGCTGTCAGTCGCATACCGGGTTCGTCGCCGTTCGATCCGACCACCACCACACTCGCCGGGGCGCCGTCGATCGAGATCGCGTTCGGACTGAAGAAGAGGGGTCGGGCATCGAATCCGGCCTCGACGAGTTGGTCCACCAGGCTGGAGTCGACCGGCGTGCTCGAGGTCATCGGACCGGAAGCTCCCTCGGCGACGATGTAACGTTCTCCGCCGAAAACGTCGAGCAGGCGATCACAACGAAGGCGGAAGCCCTCGGAAAACGCACTCAACAGCAGTGTGATCGCCAACACGAGCGCCATTCCGAGACCGATCACCAGGAAGCGCTGCAATCGGGCGCGAAAATCTGGCCACGCGACCATCCAGACGAATCCCCACTGCGGCATGCTCCCCCACCTGTCCTAACGGCCGCAGCCTAGGCGAGAGCATTCTGATCGGGCATGGTCGAGGGGAATCGGACAGATGCGAGGCCTTGGGGTCGAGTGTCGTGGCCACCGCATGCCGCCCGCTTCGGGTGCAGACCGGGATAGCCTCACGCTCACATATCGGTTGCTCGCCGAAGACCGCTGGTCACGCCCTCGTTCGAGGACGGGATAATGGGTACGTCCCACCAGCCGAGGTGCACTCCTTCGAAGAACTGGATCGGCTCATCAGCTGATCACGATCCTCGTGGCGTCGCCATTGCGAGCCATGAGTTGATCGAAAGGAGGTGTGCACATATGAGTGATTCCGCAACTGTCGAAACCGCATCGGGCCGTCCGCCCCGCGCCGACAAGGTCGCGGTTGTCAATGAGATCATCGCCAGGCTCAACGAGTCGCAGGCGGTGTTCGTCAGCGAATATCGCGGTTTGTCCGTGGCCCAGCTGGCAGGCATCCGTACCGCTCTTCGTCCCAACGACGCCGAGCACGTGGTCTACAAGAACACGTTGGCCAAACTGGCCATTCGCGAGGTCGGTCTCGACAACCTCGACGAGTTCCTGAACGGACCGACCGCCCTCACATTCGTGAAGGGCGACGTCGCCGGCGCTGCCAAGGCCCTGCGTGATTCTGCCAAGACGCTCCCGGCCCTCGTGGTCAAGGGTGGTGTTCTCGGCGGAGCTGCACTGTCGGCTGATGACGTCAAGGCGCTGGCCGATCTGCCATCCCGCGAAGAGCTGCTGGCCAAGTTCGCCGGAGCGCTGCAGGCGCCGCTGGTCAAGACCGCTGGTCTCCTGCAGGCCCTGCCCCGCAACTTCGCGTACGGCCTGTCGGCCCTCATCGAGAAGCAGGCCGCCTGAGCGCCTGGTTCGTATTCCACCCGTTCCTACACCACATCGACCGTGTCAACTGACACAACACTTTCAAGAAAGAGAGCCATCAACATGGCAACGAAGGAAGAAATCCTCGACGCAATCGGCAACATGACCGTCATCGAGCTCAAAGAGCTCCTCGACGCCTTCGAAGAGAAGTTCGAAGTTACCGCAGCGGCTCCCATGGCCGTCGCAGCAGCCGGTGCGCCGGCGGCAGCGGCCGAGGCCGAGGCCGAGCAGGACGAATTCGACGTCATGCTCACCGGTGCCGGTGCCCAGAAGATCCAGGTGATCAAGGCGGTGCGCGAGCTCACCAGCCTCGGTCTCAAGGAAGCCAAGGACCTCGTCGACTCCGCCCCCAGTGCGGTGCTCGAGAAGGCTGACAAGGCTGCTGCCGAGGCCGCCAAGGCCAAGCTCGAAGAGGCCGGCGCCAGCGTCGAACTCAAGTGAGCCCTGCGCCTCGCGGCGCATGATCCGAAACGAGCCCCGGGGTGACCCGGGGCTCGTTCGCGCCTCAGGTCGTTCGCCTCTGAATCTCGAGGTCCGCCTGGCGCATGATGAAGGAGCGGCCGGTGCGCGCCCCATTCGGCCTCCCCGGCCCGGTCGATCCGGCCGCCGGGGCCGACACATGAAAAGTTGGTGGCTCCAATGTGCTTCTCGGCGCAAGCCGATCTCGTCGCCTCCATCGCCGTAGGTGTCGTCGGCATCGACGCCGTTCGGCATGTGCGCTCGCCTTCCCAGTGGTGGTTGGCCTCCATCCCGGTCGTGCTCGCAACCCATCAGTTCGTCGAAGCGGTGGTGTGGTTGGGTCTCGAGGGGAGCGTTGCCGACTCGATCGGTCGGATCGCAACCTGGGGATACCTGGCGATTGCGTTCGGGCTGCTGCCGGTGCTGGTGCCGGTCGCGGTCGGTGCGCTGGAACCGTCGACCAATCGTGTGCGGGTGGCCGCCTTCGCAGCGCTCGGTGCCGGCGTCGCAGCGGTACTGATGAGCGCTGTCCTCGGCGGACCGGTCGAGGCCCGCGTCGAAGGGCATCACATCGACTATTCCGTCGATCTCTGGTACGGCGACCTCGTGGTGCTGTTGTACGTCGTTGCCACGTGCGGTTCATTGCTGGTCTCGACGCACCGTCACGTGCGATGGTTCGGTGTCGTCAACCTGGTCGCCGTGGGTGTGATCGCATGGGTCGACCAGAACGCCTTCATCTCGCTGTGGTGCCTGTGGGCTGCCCTGACGAGTGTCGGCGTGGCCCTCCATCTGAGAGCGGTCGCCCCAGGGCGTTCGGCCGATGACCGAGGTCACCGGTCCGGTGGCGCCGGTGACGACGGACCCGCCTCGCTCGCGGCGTCGCCCGATCGAGGGCGCCCATCGGGTCGTTGAACGGTCTCAGTGGACGGTGGTTCGGCCCTCACACGACTCGCTGAGCAGGCACTTCGTGGAATCGGGCCCGAGAATCCTTGACAGGGCGTCTGGATTTCCTTACCGTGTGCCCCAATTCGGGCGGGAGGCCGGGAGGCCGCCTTCGATCCGATCAAGACTGCATCCGTTGCGACGGTTGACGATTCTGTTACGAACAGGATAGGATCGCCTGTTGCCGTGCGTCGCCTTGTCCTTTCCCTATTTTTCGGCCGGGATTCTGCGCGCATTCTTGACCGTGCCAACAACATCGAGGTGATCTGTGGCCACTCGCTCGACCTCCCGTGAACGCTATTCGTTCGCGAACCTGGACGAACCCCTCGAACTGCCGGACCTCATCGCCATCCAGCGTGAGAGCTTCCAGTGGTTCCTCGAGGAAGGGCTCGCCAACACCTTCCGAGACATCAGCCCGATCAAGGACTTCTCCGAGGCCCTCCAACTCGAGCTCGAGTTCGACCCGTTCGACGAGGACCTGCGCCCACCGCCCAAGTTCACGGTCGAGGAGTGCAAAGAAAAGGACATGACCTACAGCGCGCCGATCTTCGTGCGTGCCCGGTTCATGAACCGCAATACCGGTGAGATCAAGGAGCAGACGGTCTTCATGGGCGACCTGCCCGCGATGACCGACAAGGGAACCTTCATCATCAACGGCACCGAGCGCGTCGTCGTGTCGCAGCTCGTGCGCAGCCCGGGCGTCATCTTCGAGCCCGGCGAGCGCTATCGCCTGCGCAACCTCACCAAGCATCAGCTCGTCAAGGGCACGATCCACCCGTATCGCGGTGAGTGGATGGAGTTCGACGTCGAACACCGCCCCGGCAAGGACGTCACCTGTGGCACCCGCGTCGCTCGCAAGCGCCGCCTGGGGATCTTCACCCTCCTGCGTGCGCTCGGCTACGACGAGGAGAACGCCCCTGGCTTCCTGGATCGTTTCGTCGCCGAGTTCGACTTCCTCGAGGGCCAGTGGGACAAGGAACGCGATATCGCCCCGACCCGCGACGAAGCCCTCGTCGAGATCTACAAGCGCGCCCGCCCGGGCGAGCCGCCGACCGTCGAGTCGGCCAAGGCGTACTTCCGTAACGCGTTCTTCGAGAACCGTCGCTACGACCTCAGCCGGGTCGGCCGTTACAAGCTCAATCGTAAGCTCGGCACCGAGGTGGCAAAGATCGGCGCTCAGTTCGGGTTGACCGACGCGGTCAACGCCGAGGGAGAGCCGCTGCTCGACCTGCCGGTCGAGGGGCAGCACGTCCTGAGCCGCTGCGAGGTCCTCGCGTCGGTCACCTACATGCTCAATCTCGTCAAGCAGGAGCCTGGCTACCGTCTCGACGATCAGGACCACTTCGCCAACCGCCGCATCCGGTCGGTGGGCGAGCTGATCCAGAACCAGGTCCGCATCGGCCTCAGCCGCATGGAGCGTGTCGTGCGCGAGCGCATGACGACCCAGGACGTCGAGGCGATTACGCCCCAGACGCTGATCAACATCCGCCCGGTCGTGGCGGCGATCAAGGAGTTCTTCGGAACCTCACAGCTGTCCCAGTTCATGGACCAGGTGAACCCGTTGTCGGGCCTCACCCATCGCCGCCGCCTCTCCGCGCTCGGACCGGGTGGCCTGTCGCGCGAGCGGGCCGGCTTCGAGGTGCGCGACGTGCACTTCAGCCACTACGGCCGGATGTGTCCGATCGAGACTCCTGAGGGTCCGAACATCGGCCTGATCGGTGGGCTGTCCACGTTCGCCCGTGTCAACGAGTTCGGTTTCATCGAGTCGCCGTATCGCAAGATCGAGAACGGCAAGGTCACCGGTGAGATCGTCTACATGGCCGCTGACGAGGAAGAGAACTATGTCGTCGCCCAGGCCAACACTCCGCTGAACCCCGATGGCACCTTCGTCGACAAGCGGGTGCTCGTGCGCCGCTCGCCGCAGGCCGCCAGCCTCGACGATCTCCGCAAGATGCTCGAGCAGGAGAGCTTCTTCGGCGCCACGACCGACATCGGTTACGTCCCGCCGACCGAGGTCGACTACATGGACGTCTCGCCGAAGCAGATCGTGTCGGTGGCCACCGCGCTGATCCCGTTCCTCGAGCACGACGATGCCAACCGCGCTCTGATGGGTGCGAACATGCAGCGGCAGGCCGTGCCGTTGATCCGTGCCGAGGCACCGTACATCGGTACGGGCATCGAGAATCGTGCAGCTCGTGACGCTGCCGACCTGGTGCAGTCGATCGACGATGGTGAAGTGATCGAGGTCACCGGTGCATCGATCACGGTGCAGTACAAGACCCAGGGCAAGCACACGTACAAACTGTCCAAGTTCCGTCGCTCCAATCAGGACACCTGCATCAACCAGCGCCCCCGCGTCATCGAGGGTGACAAGGTCGCCAAGGGCACGATCCTGGCCGACGGTCCGTCGACCGATCATGGTGAGCTGGCGCTGGGCAAGAACCTGCTCGTGGCGTTCATGCCGTGGGAGGGGTACAACTTCGAGGACGCGATCATCCTGTCCGAGCGGCTCGTCAAGGACGACGTACTCACGTCGATCCACATCCACGAGCACGAGGTCGATGCCCGTGACACCAAGCTCGGTCCGGAAGAGATCAGCCGAGACATCCCGAACCTCAGCGACGACATCCTCGCCGACCTCGACGATCGCGGAATCATCCGCGTCGGCGCCGAGGTCGGCCCCGGCGACGTGCTGGTCGGCAAGGTCACGCCCAAGGGCGAGACCGAGCTCACGCCTGAAGAGCGCCTGTTGCGAGCGATCTTCGGTGAGAAGGCCCGCGAGGTACGCGACACCAGCCTGAAGGTGCCCCACGGCGAGTCGGGCAAGGTCATCGATGTCAAGGTGTTCAACCGTGACGAGGGCGACGAACTCCCGCCGGGTGTCAACCAGCTGGTCCGGGTGTACGTGGCGCAGAAGCGCAAGATCTCGGTGGGCGACAAGCTCGCCGGCCGACACGGTAACAAGGGTGTCATCTCCAAGATCCTCCCGCTCGAGGACATGCCGTACATGGCCGACGGCACACCCGTCGACATCATCTTGAACCCGCTCGGCGTGCCCAGCCGCATGAACATCGGTCAGGTGCTCGAGGCCCATCTCGGCTACTGCGCCCGCTGGGGCTGGACCGACCCGAACTCCGGAGCCCGGATCGGTGACGAACCGATTCGCGGTACCGAGCGCAAGACGCGGCCGACGACCCAACCGTCGACCTTCGTGGCGACACCGGTGTTCGACGGTGCCAACTGGGACGAGATCGAGAAGGCCGGCAAGCACCCGACGATCCAGCAGATCTTCGAGAACCTCAACCCGGAGGCCGTCAACGGCTCCCGGATCATCGCCACCAATGGCAAGACCACGCTCTACAACGGTCGCACCGGCGAGGCCTACGACAACCCGATCACGTGCGGGTACATGTACATCCTGAAGCTGGCCCACCTGGTCGACGACAAGATCCACGCTCGCTCGACCGGTCCGTACTCGATGATCACCCAGCAGCCGTTGGGCGGCAAGGCGCAGTTCGGCGGCCAGCGTTTCGGCGAGATGGAGGTCTGGGCACTCGAGGCATACGGCTCGGCCTACTGCCTGCAGGAACTGCTGACCATCAAGTCCGACGACGTGCTCGGACGTGTCAAGGTCTATGAGGCGATCGTCAAGGGCGACAACATCCCGGAGCCGGGCGTGCCCGAGAGTTTCAAGGTGTTGATGAAGGAGATGCAGGCGCTCTGCATCAATGTCGAGGTGCTCGGTGGCGACGGTCGCGAGATCGAGATGCGGGATCTCGACGACGAGGTCTTCCGCGCCGCCGAGGAACTCGGTATCGATATCTCCCGTCCGGAGCGTGGCTCCGACGATGACGACGACCGCCAGCGTGCGACGCGCTGACCAGGACTGACGAGAGAGACAAGGAACCTAAATAATGCTCGACGTCAACATGTTCGAACAGCTCAAGATCGGGCTGGCAACGGCGGACCAGATCCGTCTGTGGTCCCACGGCGAGGTCAAGAAGCCGGAGACCATCAACTACCGCACTCTGCGCCCCGAGAAGGACGGACTCTTCTGCGAGAAGATCTTCGGACCGACCCGCGACTGGGAGTGCTACTGCGGCAAGTACAAGCGCGTCCGTTTCAAGGGCATCATCTGCGAGCGTTGTGGCGTCGAGGTCACTCGCTCGAAGGTGCGACGTGACCGGATGGGACACATCGAGTTGTCGGCGCCGGTCGTGCACATCTGGTACCTCCGCGGTACCCGTTCGTGGCTGGCCTACCTGCTCGCCGGGATCGAGCCGAAGGAAGAGCTCAAGGCCAAGCAGCTCGAGAAGGTCATCTACTTCGCTGCGAACCTCGTGACCTGGGTCGACGAGGACAAGCGCCACGAAGATCAGTCGAGCCTCGAGGCCGAGTACCTCGAAGAGCGCGACGAGATCCGCAAAGAACTCGAGCTTGCCATCGACCGGCGTTACAAAGAGCTCGAGGGCGAGGCCGAATCGGCCGAGGCTGATGGCACCGATACCAAGAAGATGAAGCGCGAGGCCGAGAAAGAGATCGAGGCGTTGCGCGAGCGGTACGAGATGGAGCTCGACCTGGTCGAGCGTGCTTGGGACGAGTTCCGCAGCCTGCACTCGCGCAAGATCATCGAAGACGAGATGTTGTGGCGCGAACTGCGTGACAAGTACGGCGACTACTTCGAAGGCGGCACCGGAGCCGACGCCATCAAGCAGCTCATCGACCGCATCGACTTCGACGAGGAAGAGATCAAGCTCCGCGGCGCGATCGACCCCCAGGACGGCCAGAAGCCGCTCAGTGCCCAGCGCAAGCAGAAGGCGATCAAGCGCCTCAAGATCGTCGCCTCGTTCAACCGCCGTGACGAGCATGGGCGTCGCATCAACGACCCCAAGGCGATGATTCTCGACGTCGTCCCGGTCATCCCGCCCGAACTGCGCCCGATGGTGCAGCTCGACGGTGGCCGTTTCGCCACCAGCGACCTCAACGACCTGTACCGCCGGGTGATCAACCGCAACAACCGGCTCAAGCGTCTGCTCGATCTCGGGGCACCCGAGATCATCGTCAACAACGAAAAGCGCATGCTCCAAGAGGCCGTCGACGCATTGTTCGACAATGGCCGACGCGGCCGCCCGGTCACAGGGCCGGGCAACCGGCCGCTCAAGTCGCTGTCCGACATGTTGAAGGGCAAGCAGGGCCGCTTCCGTCAGAACCTGCTCGGTAAGCGCGTCGACTACTCGGGTCGCTCGGTCATCGTCGCCGGCCCGACGCTCAAGTTGCACCAGTGCGGCCTGCCCAAACTGATGGCGCTCGAACTTTTCAAGCCGTTCGTGATGAAGCGGCTCGTCGATCTCGAGTTGGCTCAGAACATCAAGACCGCGAAGCGCATGGTCGAGCGACGCCGCCCGCAGGTGTGGGACGTCCTCGACGACGTGATCAAGGAGCACCCGGTGCTGCTCAACCGTGCGCCGACGCTCCACCGACTCGGCATCCAGGCCTTCGAGCCGGTGTTGGTCGAGGGCAAGGCACTCCAGATCCATCCGTTGGTGTGCACCGCCTTCAACGCCGACTTCGACGGCGACCAGATGGCGATCCATGTGCCGCTGTCGGCCGAGGCGCAGGCCGAGGCTCGGGTGCTCATGTTGAGCGCCAACAACATCTTGTCGCCGGCGTCGGGTCGCCCGATCGTGACGCCCACCCAGGACATGGTGATCGGTGGGTTCTACCTGACCGAGCACGTCGAGGGCGCCAAGGGCGAAGGTCGGGTGTTCCGCCACCTGTGGGAGGCCCTGCGCGCCTACGACGAGGGCTCACTCGAGTTGCATGCTTCGATCACGATGCGTCCCGGCAACGGGGTCGAGCCGTATGTCACGACGACCGGCCGCGCCCTGTTCCAAGAGGCGTTGCCCGACGGGTACGCCGAGCAGTTCGGTTACATCCAGGACACCATCAAGAAGCGCGAGATGGGCGTCATCGTCGAGCGCTTGTCCGACAACTACAACGCAGTCGAGGTGGCGGCAGCGCTCGATGCGATCAAGAACCTGTGCTACCGGTTCGCGTCGCAGTCGGGGCTGACCGTATCGATCGACGACGTCAAGACCCCGAAGATCAAGCGCAAACTGCTCGACGACTACGAAGCTCAGGCCGACAAGGTCGAGAACCAGTTCCGTCGCGGCATCATCACCGACGGCGAGCGTCGTCAACAGGAGGTCCGGATCTGGACCGAGGCGACCGCCACGCTGCAGGACATCATGGAAGACGAGTTCCGCTCGCAGCGGTTCAACCCGATCGACATGATGGTCGGCTCGGGTGCCCGCGGCAACATGACGCAGATGCGTCAGATCGCCGCCATGCGCGGCCTCGTGGCCAACCCTCGTGGTGACATGATCCCCCGCCCGATCAAGTCGAACTTCCGTGAGGGCCTCGAGACTCTCGAGTACTTCATCGCCACGCCCGGTGCCCGCAAGGGGCTGGTCGATACTGCGTTGCGTACTGCCGACTCGGGGTACCTGACGCGTCGTCTGGTCGACGTCGCCCAGGAACTCATCGTTCGTGAACTCGACTGTGGCACGACCTTGGGCGTGTGGATCAACAACATCCATACCGACACCGCCAACCAGCGCACCTATCTCGAGACCAAGCTGTTCGGTCGGGCGTTGCTGAACGATGTCACGCTCAGCGACGGCACGACGTTGGTGCGCAACACCATCGTCGGCGACGACGAACTCGTCGTGCTTCGCGACGATCCTGCCGTCGATCGCGTTCGTGTGCGGTCGGTGCTCACTTGTGATGCCGAGCTCGGCGTGTGCGCCATGTGCTATGGCCGTTCGCTCGCGACCGGCAACCCGATCGAGCTCGGTGAGGCCGTCGGTGTCATCGCGGCCCAGTCGATTGGCGAGCCTGGTACCCAGCTGACGATGCGTACCTTCCACACCGGTGGTGTCGCAGGCAAGGACATCGCCGGTGGTCTGCCACGCGTCGTCGAGTTGTTCGAGGCACGCACGCCGAAGGGCTCGGCCCGCTTGGCACGAGCGTCGGGCGTGTTGCGGCTCGGCGAGGACGAGGGCAAGGGCATCCCGGTCACCGTGGTCGACGACGATGGCGAAGAGCACGAGATCGTGCTGCCGCTCGGCGCCCGCCCGATCGTGGAAGACGGCCAAGATGTGAAGGCCGGCGACCCGATCACCGACGGTCCCTTCGATCCGAAGGAACTCATGGAGATCAAGGGCATCCGCGAGACGCAGGTGTACTTGGTCGAAGAGGTCCAGCGTGTGTACCGCGACCAGGGTGTGTCGATCCACGACAAGCACATCGAGTTGATCGTGCGTCAGATGACGCGTCGGATCGGCGTACAGGAGACCGGTGGAACCGACTTCCTGCCCGGCGAGCGGGTCGACTCGAAGGTGTTCCGTGACACGAACCGTCGCATGGTCGAAGAGGGCAAGCGCCCCGCCGAAGGCCGCCCAGAGATCATGGGTATCACCAAGGCCTCGCTCGCGACCGAGTCGTGGTTGTCCGCGGCATCGTTCCAAGAGACCACCCGTGTGCTCACCGAGGCGGCCATCGATGGCAAGTCCGACAGCTTGATCGGGCTCAAAGAGAACATCATCATCGGCAAGCTCATTCCGGCGGGTACCGGCATGATGAAGTACCGCGAGTTCGGTATCGAAGCCCCGGATTACGAGCCGATGACGTACTACTCCAGCGATGCCGAGCATGAAGATCCGGCCGAGTTCCTGGCGAACCTCCATGGTTCGTATGAGGGTGAGCCGGCCAGCTGACCGACTCACCAGTATGTTGTGAACGGCCCGGGGGTGACCCCGGGCCGTTCCGCGTCCTGGCTCTCGGGTCCACACGACCCGAAGTCCACGACATCACCCCGGCAGGACGCTGTGGCGTGGGCTCTCCTCTCGTTCGACGCCTTCCTGGGTGGTCCGAGCAACCGGCGCAGCGCTGGTGTGTGCCCTTGTGGCTGCGCCGGGTTGCTCGGAGATCTCATTGCTTGCCGCGCGCCCGTCCGGATGGACGTCGGCAGCGCGGAGAGTGGCCATCGTTCCGGCCAGCGCGGTTGCGGGCGTCACGAGCGAGAAGGACTGCCGACCGGCTGCGGGTCGTCCGGGGCTCGTGTCGGCGGCTTGCGGGCGTCCCACATTTGCCGCGATGGCGGTGGCGACAATGTCGAATTCGCCATACACGGGTGCTCGCGTCGGACTTCCCTCAGATGATCCTGGGCTGCCGTCGGGGACGATGTAGTTCGCAACTTCGACCTCGCTCGACACTGGCTGACTCGGCCGAGCCTCGGTCGCGGCGAGCGCCTTGATGGCGGCTCGGCGGAGCCGCTCTGTCGAACGCTCCATCTCGAGCGTTCGCGGTGCAGCGGCCCTGGACGAGTCGACGTGGCCGGATTCGACGGCGAAGATCGGTTCCGGTTGTTCCCCCATCACCAGCATCAACCAACGTTCGGCCGCCTCCGCTGCGTCGCGGTGCGCAGTGGACCAGCGCTCGAAGCCTGCCCGACCGTAGGCGATGGCAGCGCCGAACGTTCGGGTGGCGACTTCGGCCTGCGGTGACAGTTCGTGCGCGGTCGCCTCGGCCCGTTCCCCGGACCGGGCCGGTACGAACTGCCGCCAGAAGATCGCACCGAACGACACGACCGCAACGGCCTTCCAGATCGGGGCGAGAGTGAGCCCCTCGAACAACGACTGGATCCACCAGGTGGTCGTGGTCACGAAGCTGGTGGCCATCGCGACGCCCAGGAGTACCCGGCGGGGGCTGGTGCGTTGTGTGTCGTTGGCGAGCAAACCAGGGACGAAGAGCGGTGTGAGAGCGAGCGACCCGAGTGCGAGGTGACGTTGCACGCCGGCGTCGAAGAGTTCGTTCCCGACCCACAACAGACACCACGCAATCGAGCTCGAGACCAGCAGCATCGCCGAGAACTTCCGCCGACCGAAGAGGATCATCGACCCCATCAGCAACCGGGTGACGATCAGATAAGTGAGGACTGCGATGACGCCGGCGATCACCACCTGCCACGGATCTCCCATCATCATGCCGATGAACGCAGCGCCCACGAAGCCGCCGCTACGGAAGTTGTAGTTGTGCGACACGCCCCACGATGCGGCAGCTGAGAGCAGCACAGCGATCGGCAGCCATGCCGGCTCGATCGCCATGCTCCCGCCACCCTGCAACGGCGCGAGATCGTTGATGCCGGGGAGGTCGAGGAGGAGGGCGAGAGCGATCGGGGTGGCGACGATCCCTGCCGCGAGCAGGACCGACTTCGTGGTCTTCGCGATCCCCTGGCGCCCCATGTCGTGTGCGATCAGGGCCGGCACCACGTAGCCGACACCGACGAACAGTTTGAGATCGGATTCCCACAGCCAGGGGCCGGAGGGCGTCAACTTCAGCATCGCTGTCTGGATCAGGATCGACGTCATTGCCAGCACGGTGAACTTCGTCCTGCCGTACAGCAGGAACCAACGGCGCAGCAGCTTGTTGACGATCAGATAGGAGATGAACGAGTTGACGAAGGTGGCGACGATGATCATCGGGTAGACGATGAACGATGCGATGTAGCCGGGCACGACGATCGATCCCGTGGTGAGGTGGCGACGCTCGTACAGCAGCATCGACACGGCGACGCCGAAGATGAACGCGAATCGGATGACCTCGGTCGAGAGCAGATAGTCGTGCACGGCTCACCCGCCTCGCCGCGGGAGCGACGGCACATCGTCGCCGAGCAGCGGGGCTTGCCGGGCGGGGGTGCGTTGGGGCAGGGCTCGACTGTCCTCGTGCGTGGGCTGCTGCGCCAGGGTGCCGACGGTCGACCGGCGTGGCAGCTCTGCGGCGCGCGTCGCGTTGCGGTTCGGCAGCTCGGAAGCGGAGTTCGCTGAGCTCGACTGCAACTCAGGGGCGGGCGCGTCCGCCGAGTCGGTCCATGGCTGCGCCTCGTGCTCGAAGTACTCGAGCATCTCCTCGGCCTGATGGGTGTGGATGTTGACGAAGCCGACCACGAGTACGTGGTGGCCGGGCTGTTCGGCGATCATGCGCCTGATGATCTCGTCCTGCGTCGGGTGATGTTCGTCGCCGAGGTTGAGGATGTGGTCGCTCGGGTAGCCGTTCGAGCGCAAACGATCGGTGACGAGGCCCTCGTATGCGCCGAACGTCACCAAGCGATCGAAGGTGAGGTCGTGAACTGCGACGTCGGCGAACTGGATCGCTCGCCGCTCGCGGTCGGAGCGGTTGTTCAGGATGCCGACCGTCAGCGTGCTCTCGGTCTGGTAGGGGACCAGCTTCTCCATCGCCGCGACCATCGACTCGCGATCGTTGACTGCGAAGAGATTCGCCCAGGTCACGTGTTTACCGGCGATCGCGAGTTCCTTCATCCGCAGCACGCCCGGGTCAGGTTCTGCCCGCACCATGCCGTCGATCGCCACGTCGCGTGGGATTCCGACGATGTCGGCGATGGCGAGCGCTATGCACACGTTCTCTTTGAAGGCGATGTAGTCGAATCGTTCGATCTCTTCGTCGGTGACGATGTCGGGATCGGCGACGAGCAGCCGGCTTCCCTTGGACTCGCACACCTCGCGCATCACCTCGATGATCTCGGGATTCTGTTCGGACGTGACGAGGATTCCGTCCGTCGGGCACGTCGACAGCAGTGACCGGGCGATCTCGGGCAGAGTTTCCCCCATGACGTCCTGGTGGTCTTCGCGGACGTTGGTCAGCACCCCGATGTTCGAGCGCACGATCATGCGCTCGCTGACCTCCTGGTATTCGGGCTTGAGCGCCATGCACTCGATCACGAGGCAATCGACATTCGGGGTGAGGTACTGCCGACACACCTCGATCTGCTCGAGGATCGTGGCGGGGCCTTTGCGGTCGATGGGCTCGTCGACGCCGACGGCGTTGATCACGGCAGCGAAGGTGCCGGTCGATTTGGCGATTGCTGTCATCCCCGCTTCGCGCATCATTCCGGCGATGATCCGCGTGACTGTCGACTTACCGCGGATTCCATTCACATGGACGCGCCACTGCACGGCGTCTACGCGCCGTCGATGCGTCACATACTCGGCCCGCCATCGGGCCAGGAGCGCGACACAGACGGCGACGCCTGCAATCACGATAATGGGCACCAGAATTCATCGGCGGGTCTTGACGGTTGCTTGAGGGCTGCGTGATCGACAATCCCCTCTTGATGTCGGAGATTCCCCAGATCGCGCCACCGCATGACCGGTCGGGTTGTAGCCGGGGACGTTCGCCCATAACATTGCAGGGTCCTGCGCAGAGGGGTGGTCCCTCGTGCGTGCTGAAACGCAGAGACGACATCAACGAAGAAGGTTTGCCTCGTGCCCACCATCCAGCAGCTCGTCCGACAGGGCCGGAGCTCGAAGTTCACCAAGAGTAAGACCCCGGCGCTCAAGGGTTCTCCCCAACGCCGTGGTGTTTGCACTCGCGTGTACACCACCACCCCGAAAAAGCCGAACTCGGCGCTCCGCAAGGTCGCCCGTGTGCGCTTGTCGAGTGGTGTCGAGGTCACGGCATACATCCCCGGTGAGGGTCACAACCTGCAAGAGCACTCGATCGTGCTCGTGCGTGGAGGGCGCGTCCGCGACCTGCCCGGTGTGCGCTACAAGATCATCCGTGGTGCCCTCGACGCCGCCGGCGTCAAGGGTCGCAAGCAGTCACGCAGCCGTTATGGCGCGAAAGTGGAGAAGTGAGTCATGCCTCGTAAGGGTCCCGCTCCCCGCCGTGAACTCGTTGCAGATCCGATCTACCACTCGGTCGTTGTCACACAGCTCACCAACAAGGTCATGCTGCACGGCAAGCGCAGTATCGCCGAAAAGATCGTCTACGACGCGATGAAGCTGATCGCCGCCAAGACCGGCGACGAGCCGCTCGACACGGTCAAGCGTGCAGTCGACAACGTGAAGCCGCCACTCGAGGTGCGCAGCCGTCGCGTCGGCGGAGCGACGTACCAGGTGCCAGTCGAGGTTCGTCCTCGCCGTGCGACCACGCTCGCCATCCGTTGGCTCGTCGATTACAGCCGGGCTCGCCGTGAGAAGTCGATGGCCGAATGCCTCGCGAACGAGCTCATGGACGCCGCGAACGGCCTGGGCGCCGCGATGAAGAAGCGCGACGACATGCAGAAGATGGCCGATTCGAACAAGGCCTTCGCTCACTACCGTTGGTGATCTGTTCTTTCTCCAGAACTACGAACGACCCGCCCGCCAGGGCGGGTCGTTCCGCGTCAGGGTTCGTGGCTCGACTGCACGCATCGGTTCCCCGGACGGGCACGACGGTGCCGGGCGGCGTGCTGTCCCGTTCCGGTTGACAAGTTTCACGAACGAACTATGTTCGTGGGTGGGGGACCTGCGAGGAGGATTGATGAACGTCCAGTCGATCATGGGGGCCAAGGGCACCGAAGTTGCAACGATTTCGCAGACCGAGCGCCTGCGAGACGTCGTGCGGGTGCTCGGCGAGCGACGCATCGGCGCCCTCGTGGTCTCGGGTGACGGGCGATCGATCGAAGGGATCATTTCCGAACGTGACATCGTGCGTGCTGCCGCGCTCGGCGGTGCCGCTTCGCTCGACGCCACCGTGGGGTCGGCGATGTCGACCGACGTTGTCACTTGCTCGCCCGGCGACGGTGTCGACCGCTTGATGGGGCTCATGACCGAGCGGCGAATCCGCCACCTTCCTGTGGTCGACGACGGCGGGCACCTCGCCGGCATCATCTCGATCGGTGACGTGGTCAAGGCCCGCCTCACCCAACTCGAGCACGAGAACCGGGCGCTCGCCGACTACATCAGCGGACGCTGACGCCGCTCTGTCGGCGCTCGGCCGGAGGCCACCGATCGTTCGTAACTCCGAGCGGACGGAAAGATTCGGTGCAGCGCGGAATCGCCTGACGACCAGGGTTGTTGTGGCTTGTGAACCGGTACACTAAGTGATCGTGTTCGGGGCCGGATCGGCCTGTTCCGACCAGCCCGTGTTCCTTGAGAGTTCTACCCGAAAGACGGAAGTGATCTGACGATGGCCAAGCGAGAGTTTCCCCTCGAGCGCACCCGCAATATCGGCATCATGGCGCACATCGA